>JAPLSS010000926.1 GCA_026398515.1 Candidatus Sumerlaeota bacterium
GAAGAGGTGTCCTATGTGGGCCCGGTCCAGATCAGCTGTCTTGGCCGCGGCTGCTTCGTGGGAGCCTTGGTGCTGGGCGATCGTGTTCTTCTGGGCGCTCTGCCAATGGAGGACATGGACCTCGTGATCTCGCCCACGAAACAACAAGTCACTGTTAATCCCGAGAGCCCCAACATGGCCTCCGGGATTGTCATGTAGGTGTTCAAAGAGGCCGTTTTTTGTGGCGTAGGCTTTCCAGCCTGCGCAGCTCCAATGGCCGTATCGAGAAGAGCGCAGGCTGGAAAGCCTACGCCACGAGAATCGCTCGATCTTCCATTGATCCCTGCCTTGCGTCTGACTATGCTGCGCGTCTTTGCGGTTCAAACGATGATCCGACGTGGAGGACTGAGATGAGGCGTTGTCTGTTGGCGGCGGCGGGGATCGCGCTAGTGGTGGCGCAGGCGGCATGGGCCGAAGAGAATTGGCCGCAGTGGCGGGGGCCGCATACCAACGGCGTGACGGAGGCCGCGGGCCTGCCGACCGAATGGAGCGAGACGAAGAACATCGTCTGGAAGGTCCCGCTTCCCTGGTGGGCCGGCTCCTCGCCCATCGTCTGGGGCGACCGCATCTTCCTGACCTCGCCGGCGGGGCCGGGCGAACCCGCGGGCGCCGCGGAGCCGCAGCCCCAATCGGCCCCGGCCAAGGCGCCGGGGGCCAAGGGGCCGGGTGGCAAAGGACAAGGGGCGAAGGCCCAACGCGGCGGCGGCGGCGCGGGCGGAGGCGGAGGCGGGGCGCGCCTGGCGCAGAAGCGCGATCCGGGCAGCGCCACCATTCTCCTCTTCTGCATCAACCGCGCCGACGGCAAGACGCTGTGGTCGAAGCCGCTCGACACCTCGGGCAACGCGTTTTTCATGAAGCAAAACATGGCCTCGCCCAGCCCGGTGACCGACGGGCAGGTCGTCGTGGCCATGACGGGCAACGGCGAAGTGGCCTCGTTCGATTTCCAGGGCAATGAACTCTGGCGGCGCAACCTGCAGAAGGAATACGGGCCCTTCGGCCTCAAATACGGCTATGGCTCTTCCCCCCTCCTCTGGGAAGACCGCGTGATCATCCCGGTGATGCACGGCACGAAGACCGACGCCCCCTCGTACCTCGTCGCCATCGACACGAAGACCGGCCAGAACGTGTGGAAGGTCGAGCGCGTGACCGACGCGCCCGACGAATCGCCCGACGCCTACACGACTCCGGCATTGATGACCCTCGACGGCCAACCGGTGGTGGTGATCAACGGCGCGGACTACGTCACCGGCAACGATCCCAAGACCGGCGAGGAGTTCTTCCGCGCGCCGGGGCTGAACCCGGACAAGGTGGGCAACTTCCGCATCGTGCCTTCGTGCGCCATCGCCGGCGACTGGATCTTCGCCCCGACGCGCAAGAAGCCCCTGTGCGCCCTGCAAGCGAAGATCGAGGGCGGCAAGCCCACGGCGCAGGTCGTCTGGAAAAGCGACTTCGGCCCCGATGAGCCCTCGCCGGTCAGCGACGGGAAACACCTGTGGATCCTGGACGAGAACGGGCTTCTCCAATGCGTGGAGGTCGCCAGCGGCAAGCCGCTGTTTGAAATGCCCCAGCATTGCGCCTCGGGCAAATACGACTCGTCGCTCGTCATGGCCGATGGGAAGATTTACGCGACGAACGAGAAGGCGCAGACCACCGTCCTGGCCGCCACGCCGGAGTTCAAAGTCCTGGCGACCAACCAACTCGACGACGATTACACGCTGTCGACTCTGGCCATCGCGGGCAAGCAGATTTTCCTGCGCACGTCGGGGAATCTGTATTGCATCGCCCAGGAGAGATAAGAACGCTTCTCCTTCATCGTCCTGCCCCTAATCGTCCTGCCTCTAATCGTTTTGCAGATCCCCATTTTTTGGCAGGACGATTGGGGGCAGGACGATTCCAGCTCTTCAGAGATCCTGCCGCTGCTCCGGGGCCGGCGCGCGCGGTTTCTTCTTGGGCGATGGCGCGGGCGGCTTTGGCGCGGGGATCTGCGTCTCGCGCGCGATGACGGGCGAGAACCATAACGCCTGGTCCCAGCGCGTGTCGCCGAGGCCATCGACACGCAACGTCAGATTAATCTTCTTCCCCGCAAAAGGCGTCAGATCGACCACGCGTTCGACGGGGTCCATGTCCTTCTGCGTCTCCGCCCAGACTTCTTTCCCATCCGCCAGAACGGCGAACCTGGCGCCGTTGGCCGACGGCGCGCGGAAGCCGGTGCTGAATTCCATCGCGAGGAACTGGCCGCCCGGCGTGGCAGGCAAGTCGATGGAGTAGGTGGAGTCGACCACGCCGCCGTTCGCGGTCGATGGATGCTCCAGGATCGCCGGCGCGAACCGGCCTTCCGCGTCTTCGGCAATCAGCCCGCGCCAATGCTGGCGATCCGCCTCCGTCCGCGCTTGATTCATGTTTGTTTTCAGATCGTAAACAATTTTCGCCGGGTCCGGCCGCGGCGCCCAGCAACCGGAGGCCGCCGGAATGGGGGCGGTCGAAGGCAGCGCCTCGTCCCAACTCCTGAGGCCGATCACCGGCAACGCGAACGCGAAGGCCTTCTCCCACTCCGGCGTGTCGGCGACTCGATACACGTCATAGAGCAGCCGCTTGCGTTTGGGCTTGGAGGGATTGGGGTCCGCCGGGTCGCCTTCATACAGTCCAAAGCGCAGTTTTCCTTCCTTGGCGTGATCGACGTAGCGGCTCAGCTGGTAGGCGTCGATCGTGGGCATGTGGCTGACCTTGATCCACGAATCGGCGAAGGCCGCCGCCTGGACCTGTTCGGCGTCGGGGCCGTCGGGGCAATGGAATCCCTGCTCGGACAGAATGATGTGGCGCGGCTGGCCCTGGCAAAGGAAGCGTTCTTGCGCCAGAAACGCCGGCAGCACTTCCAGGTTTTTGAAACTGATAATCGGGGTGTCCAGGCCCATTACGGCCATCCGGTCGTTCCAGAACCGGCATTCGAACAGGTTCTCCGGATACGGATGGAAGGCCGCCTGCCACGGGAAATCGCCCTCGGCGCGGACGTAGTCGTTGATCTTCTCCAGCAAGTCGTCTCCCGCGATGGCGCGCAACGGGTCATCGCGGTGCATGGCGTGCCACCAATGGCACATCGAAACGTAGACGCGCGCCTCCCGATGGTATTTCCGGACGGCCAGCCAAGCCACCCGCATGGCGTCTGAGTAGTTGCGCGCGACCTCGCCGGCGGGCATCGCTCCGTAGTTGGTCCATTCCCAGTGCGCCTGCATTTCGTTGCCGATGATGTAGCCGGCGACCCAGCCGTGCGCGCCGGACGGATCGGAATAGCGGCGGGCGAAGTATTCCAGCGCGGCGCGGTAGTAGAGCAGCCCCGGCTCGTCGGTCAGGTTAAAGCCGGCGAGTTTGTTCGGCGCGCCGTCCACGTCGGTGTTCGGGTGCCGCAGGGGATTGTCCTTCAAGTCCGGACGGACGCGGTTGAGCACGACCGTCATGACGTTGATGCCGGCGTCGGCAAGCGGCTTGAACTGCGCGTCCAATCCCTGGAAGTAGTTGGCGTTCATGCGGAAGGTCCGCCCGTCCATCTCGAAGGGTTCGGCGGGCTGATCGTCCTTCCAGGCGAACATCGAGGAGAGTTCGACGTTGGTCTTCAGATACTTGACTCCCAGGGCGATCAAATCCTCCACGTGGCCCGCGGGCGCGTCCGAGAGGCCCTTGACGCTCTTCGGCCACGGGAAATGGAAGTCGGGGGTGGGCAGCGCCGACACCTCGTCGACGAAATGCGCCGCGCCGATCGCCCGCCGCGTCGCCGGATCGACAAGCTGAAACCGCGAATAGATCCGGTCGCGCGGGCCGTCGAAGCGCGGGATTTCGATCGCGCCGCCGGCGGGCTTGCCCTGCCAGACGAACGCCATTTTCGCGTCAGGCCGCCACGTCTCGTAGATCGGCATTTCCGCCAGGGCGATGTCGGCCGCGGGGACATCGCCGACCCGGATGCGAATGGCGTCGGCGGTCGCTTGAACGCCGGCAATCGCGCGAGGCGCCTTGCCGGCATTGCCGTTCCACGCGCACAGCGACCACCAGGCGATCCCCAGAACCAGGCGCCCGCATCGGCCATGAGAACTCATCTTCATCCCTCCCGGAACGCGCCCGAACCGTTCCGAAGCGCGCCCTCGCGGTCCTGTAAGTCCGATAAGTCCTATAGGTTTCCCCCGCGATAGGTGTTGACAATGCCGCCCCCGATCATGCACAAAGAACGCCCGAAGTCTCCCGGAATTCGCGCAAGCGCCGCCGAGCGGTTGCGCGAGGGGCTGCGCTCGAGAACGCATTGTCTTCCGATTGTTCCATTCTTCTGCGAGGAGGCCATCCTCACGTGTCCAACCGCCTGTCACTCCTTTCTCTCGCGTGCGCGCTTGCGCTGAGCGTCCTGGGCTGCGTCGGCGGCCCAAAGATTTCGTACATGGGGCCGGGCGGCGCGCCGGGGTCGATCTTCGACACCCATGTCACGTATCCCAACGATCTCAATGCGAACATGGACTACCGGATCGTGCTGGGGTCCGAAGACATCGAGTTCCTCGCGCCGATCACGGTGGAAACCACCTCGTACAACTTCCTATTCCTCTTCAGCTTCGGCGATTCCGGCTATGGCAAGCTGATCGAGATGGCCCGGCGCGAACTCGGGGCCGACGGGGTGATGAACACCACCGTCGACACGAAATACGTCGGCGTGCTCGGCCTCTATCGCGCGGTGACGACCCGCCTGACCGGCGAGGCCTACTGCTACAAGAGGCCGACTGGCGTCACGCGCCCCCCGAAGCCCGCGGGGCCGTTCGAGCCGGAATACGACGCGCATCTGGCCAAGCCGGAAGTGATGATCAAGAACATGTCGGACAAGACGATCACCGTCGAATTCAGCGGGCCGATGAAGCGCACCCTCACCGTCGGGCCGCACGAGACCGAGCGGGCGCAACTGGCGGAGGGCGAATACCAGTATGAGGCCAGCGCCCCGGAGGTGGAAGGCGTCTCGGGCCGCTCCACCTTCACCGCCTATCACCGCTACACGTGGCAGTTCTCCGTGGAATCGCGGTAAGAGCAGCGACGAAGCCAGCGGAACGATTGTAGACCGCGGTTCATGGGCTTTTCACGCGCCGGCAATTACCTTGCCGGCGCGTGTTTGTTTTGAGAGACTTTGGCGATTGGGAATAGTGCGGAGACCGCCGTCCAGCGCGCCCGGGAAATCTGGGCGCTGGAAAGAGAGATCTCAATGTCCCGCGGAGGCGAAACACGTATGAAACGCCTGCCGTGGATCGTGCTCGCCGCCTTCCTCCCATGGTCAGGCATCCGGGCCGCCGCGGCCTCGACGGATCTGGATCGCCTGCGCCAGAACGTCTTGGACTTCCACACGGGCGCCTTGGCCGACCACTCCGACCCGCAAGTGGTCAGCGCGTTGAAGACCGTCGTCACCCCCGACAGCGGCAGTCCTATGATCGAGAGTTTCATGATGGGAGTATATCAAGCTTCCCAAATCATCACAAGCCCGCAGTAAGAGGACGAAACCGCCCGGGAGCATTCGGGAAGCCTCCCACTTTCCGCCTCCGGGCGGCGTGCGGTTTCCTTGACAGTCCGGCTCTCGGAGTTGTAGAATCTTGCGCCATAATCGGCAACAGGAGGTTCGTAACCGGCTGTTCCACAGGTGAGGGCTTGGCCATGTCTTGTTCCAGGATGGCAGTCTGCGTTCTATGTCTCATTGCGCTGGTCGCCGGATGTCAGTCTTCGCAGAGGCCGGCGACCC
>JAPLSS010000503.1 GCA_026398515.1 Candidatus Sumerlaeota bacterium
GGACATGCACGAGTATTTGGGCGAGCACTACCACGACATCTACCACGACATCGAGACGCAGAAGAAATTGTCGCCGGATCTGGAAGCGAAAATGAAGCGTGGGATTGGCGAGTTCAAAGAGCGGTTTGTGAAGTCGTTGGCAGCGAAAGGCTGACGGAGTGTGGAGTCCCGCCTTTAGGCGGAGTGGTTCGCATTCGAATCGTCGCCTGAGGCAGCCATTCCGCCTAAAGGCGGGACTCCATACTCCAAGACGGATTCCCCGGCGGCCGCCGGAGGCGGGTTTTTCTTATGGTCGAAACGCTGCGCACCTTGCGGCGGCGCATCCGTTCCATCGAGAACGTGCGCCAGATCACACGGGCCATGGAGATGGTCTCCTCGGCCAAGCTGCGCCGCACGCTGAAGATCCTCCAGGCGGGACGGCCCTACGCGTCGAAACTCCAGGAGCTGCTGGCGCGCCTGGCCGAAAGCGAGTCGGCCTTGGCGCATCCGCTGTTCGAGGCGCGCGGGGAAGCGGGACGAATCACGCTGGTGGTTTTCACTTCGGATCGCGGCTTGTGCGGCGCATTCAACGCCAACTTGGTCAACGCCGCCGAACGCTTCGCCGTCGAACGCGGACGCGAACGAACCGAGATGTATTGCGTGGGGCGGAAAGGCGCGGCGCATTGCGCCAAGCGAGGCTGGGCGGTCTGCGGCACGATGACCGAGTTCAGCGGCAACATCGACCTGGAACGCTCGAACCGCCTGGCGAACGAGATGAAAGAACGGTTCCTCAGCCGCCAGACCGACGAGGTGGATCTCGTGTACAGCGAGTTCATCTCCACGGCGCGGATACGCCCGAAGGTCGCGCGATTCCTCAGCCTGGAGCGAGAGGCGCTGCTGGCCGGATCGGAAGCGGCCGAGGCGAACCGCCGCGTCGCGCTGGATTACATTTTCGAGCCCTCGACGGAGGAGGTGTTCGACAGCTTGCTGCCGCGCTACTTGCAGGCGCGCATGTACATCACGTTCGCCGAGCAGTTCACCTCGGAGCACACGGCGCGGATGCTGGCCATGCACAACGCGACCGAGAACTGCGAGGAGTTGAAGGACTCGATGACGCTGCGGCTGAACAAGGCGCGCCAGGCGTCGATCACCAAGGAGCTGCTGGACATCGTCGGCGGGGCAGAGGCGCTCAGGGGGTAGGTTCATATGGCGACATGGGAGGAACTGAGCCGAGACAGCCTACTAGCGGCGCAAGAACTCTTCCGGCGCCTTCGCTGCCGCAGCAGTGTCAGCCGGGCGTACTACGCCGCCTATTCCGCAGTAACTGCGGCACTGACCAAACGAGGGATTCCCCAACGATACGACAGAGAGAATCCTCCACACGAAGCCGTGCCGCGGATGATTCGGAAGAACCTTGGGGATCTCGATAAAGAACGGCGAAGGAAGTTAAGCCAAAGCATCAGTGTCTTGCTAAAACTGCGAATCGACGCGGACTACTACCCCGGCCACACGATCGACGAATCTGTGGCGCGTCACGGCGTCCGCATGGCATACTCGGTCTTGAACATCCTGGGGGTGGACCGATGACGGACATTGCCGAACGAGAAAAAGTGCTGGCCGCGCTAAGAGGCGAACTCCAGGTTCGTCTGGCTCCTATGGACGTTGTTCCCGATGAGGAGCACATCCGGTGTGAAGACGACTGGTGGTACATCCCTGTGTGGCCGGCCAGGAGAGTTGGCGACGTTTTCCGCTACTATCAAGGCTTGGCGGAAGTCGAGACTGGTCTTGAAGACAGGCTTAAGATTCATGTTCTTCTCTTGCCGTCCGAACGACCGGCCAAACCACAGAAGCACTAGAGGATCGAGCGAATGAGCGAGAACATCGGCTATGTGCGACAGGTCATCGGACCGACGTGCGATATTGAATTCCCCTCGGACCGGCTGCCCAACATTCAGAACGCGATCCACATCGACGACCAAGCGCGCGGCATTCACCTGACCGTCGAAGTGGCGCAGCACCTGGGGAACAACCTCGTGCGCTGCATCAGCATGGCCTCGACCGACGGCTTGATCCGCGGCATGCAGGCCGTCGACACCGGCGGGCCGATCAGCGTCCCCGTCGGCGAGCAGGTGCTGGGGCATATCTTCAACCTGCTGGGCGACCCCATCGACGGACGCGGCGCGCTGCCCCATCCCGAGAAGCGCCTGCCCATCCACCGCGACGCCCCGTCATTCGTCGAAACGAAACCGGCGACGGAAGTCCTGGAGACGGGCCTCAAAGTCGTGGACCTCCTGGCGCCGTACGCCAAAGGCGGCAAGGTCGGGTTGTTCGGCGGCGCGGGCGTCGGCAAAACAGTCCTCCTGCAGGAGTTCATCCACAACATCGCCCGCGAGCACGGCGGCTACAGCGTGTTCGGCGGGGTCGGCGAGCGCACGCGCGAGGGCAACGACCTGTGGCTGGAAATGAACAACTCGGGGATTATCTCGAAGGAAGCCGGCAAGTCGAAGGCGGCGCTGGTGTTCGGCCAGATGAACGAGCCGCCGGGCGCGCGGCTGCGCGTGGCCCTGTCGGCGCTGACGATGGCCGAGTATTTCGCCCATGAGATGGGGCAGGACGTCCTGCTGCTGATCGACAACATCTTCCGCTTCGTCCAGGCGGGAAGCGAGGTCTCCGCGCTGCTGGGACGCATGCCCTCCGCGGTCGGCTACCAACCCACGTTGGCGACGGAACTGGGCAATTTGGAAGAACGAATCACTTCGACGACGCGCGGGTCGATCACCTCGGTCCAGGCCATCTATGTGCCGGCCGACGACTTGACCGACCCGGCGCCGGCGACGACGTTTTCGCATCTCGACGCCACCACCGTTCTTTCGCGCCAGATCGCGGAGTTGGGCATCTATCCCGCGGTCGACCCGCTCGACTCGACCTCGCGCCTGATGGACCCGCTCGTCATCGGCGTGGAGCACTACGACACGGCGCGCCAAGTGCAGCAGATCCTCCAGCGCTACAAGGACCTCCAGGACATCATCGCCATCCTCGGCATGGACGAGTTGAGCGACGAGGACAAACTGACCGTGTCGCGGGCGCGCAAGATCCAGCGCTTCCTCTCCCAGCCGTTCCACGTGGCCGAGGCGTTCACCAACCGCCCGGGCGTGTATGTGAAGCTGAAGGATTCGATCCGCGGCTTCCGCAAGATCATCGACGGCGAGATGGACCAGTATCCCGAGCAGGCGTTCTACATGGCCGGAACCATCGAGGACGTGGAGAAGAAGGCGAAGGAGATGGAAGCGGCGTAGGGGATTTTCGATTGCCGATTTTGATTTTCGATTGGGCAGGCTACGGAGTTGAGGCGAAGGACGTCAGTCACTTCGTCCTTAGCCCTTCGTCCTTCCGCGGAGCAGATTCATGGCCGATTATCGCCTGCAAATCATCACCCAGACCCGCACGGTGTTCGACCGCATGGTCGAGTCGATCGTCGCGCCCGGCGGGGCGGGCTACCTCGGCGTGCTGGCCCACCACGCGCCGCTGCTGACCACGCTGGGGTCGGGCAAGTTGCGGGTGCGCGAGCGCCCGGGCCGCGAATTCGTCTTCCAGGTCGAAGGCGGCTTTCTGGAGGTCTCCCGCAACGTCGCCACCATCCTCGCCGACAGTCTGCGCCTCCTGTCCGCTCCGGCGGGAGAAAGCATTGCCGGGGATGAAGAGGATCAGGGCTGACCGGAGAACTTCATGCCGCGGAGACGCGCAGCCGCAAAGACGGCCTGATCCGTCCTTCGCGTCTTTGCGCCTGTGCGGCAATCGTTCTCTCCCTCGCCAAAGAAGAGCGTTTTCACGCGCGCTCCTCAGAAACCTCTTGCCGCGGAGACGCGAAAGCGCGAAGAGGGCCCGATTCGTCCCTCGCGTCTCTGCGCCTCCGCGGCAGTTGTTTTTCTTCCTCTTTGCCTTATCGCAGGGAGTTTTGACAGTGGTCTCAGCAGCCCAATCCGGCGAACCCGCGCACATCCGGCTCATGCCCGACGCGCGCTACCAGACCATCGCGGGGTTCGGCCAGGGGAGCATGGATCAGGCGAACCCCAAGTGGTTCGATCGATATTCGTCCGAAACCCTCCAGCAGATCCTGGACCGGCTCTACACGCTCGAAGATGGCGGGCTGGGGCTTTCGATTTGCCGGACGTACATGACCGCCGGCGACGCGCCAGGGCATGCGCACATGGGACGCCAGCCCGACGGATCGAAAAGCCCGCACGGCTACGAGCCGGAGCCGGGCGTCTTCGCCTGGGACGGCCACGAGAAGACGTTGTGGCACGCGCAGGGGGCCGCACGGCGCGGCGCCACGATGGTCGCCTTCTGGAACAGCTGCCCCTACTGGCTGACCATCGACGGCTGCACGGCGGGTTCGCCCGACGGCTGGTCGAACAACATGCGCGCGGGCGAAGAGGCGCGCTTCGCCGAGCACATGTGCGCCGTCCTTAAGCACTATCGCGACGCGTGGGGGATCGACTTCGACTACGTCTCGCCGATTAACGAACCGGAATGGAACTACTGGAAGGAAGGCGGCGGGCAAGATGGCTGCCACGTCTCGGCCGATCAGGCGATCCGGGTCGCCGAAGCGTTGGACGAGGCGCTCAAGGGGGCGGGGCTTCGCGCGCGCATCCAGATGTTTGAAGCCGCGCGCATGCAGAGCCTCAACTACCTCGACAAGCTGCTCCAGGACCAGCGGAGCGCCCCCGTCATCTCGACACTAACCACTCACGAATACATCGCCAACGAGGCTTCGGCGGCGGAATGGGCGAAACGCGCGGCGCAAACGGGCAAGGGCCTCTGGATGAGCGAATGGGGCGACTGGAAGCAGCGCGGGCCGGAGCTCGACGTGCGCGTCGCGCAGGCCCTCGGCTACGCGAAGAAGATCCACATGGCCATGCGCCAGATGCGCGCGCAGGCGTGGTGCATGTGGGAGCCGCAGAGTCTTTTTGATCAAAAGGAAGACGGCCTGGACCGGCGCAAGTCGTTCTGGGCGGTCGCGCACTACAGCCGTTTCGCCCGGCCCGGCACACGGATGATCGAAGCCGAGGATTCGTCGCTCCAATCCACGGCGTACTTGGACGAGAAGCAGAAGACAGTCGCCCTCGTGACCGTCAATGCCACGGAGGAAGACCGAAGCGTCGAATGCGACGTCTCACGCTTCGCGGGCTTCGAGCCCCTTGAAGCCTGGCAGACCTCATCCGCCGCGGACTTCGCCCAGTTGACAGTTGAAACGCGCGGAAGCATTTTGGCCTTCTCCGCTCCGGCGCGCTCGATCACGTCAATCCTGGCGCGCGTTCGGAGCGACGGCTTCCGCCGTTCACGGAAGAACGTTCGACCGGCGAGTCTCTCCGGGTCCAACGCGCGCTTCTACACGATGCCGCGGCCGAATTGCAGGACAGAGCTCCCTTGCCCCACCATCGGGAATCCCAGGAAGGAGCGCGGGCATGAAGGTCTTGATTCTTGGAGGAACCGGACGGATTTCCACGGATGCGGCTTCCGCGTTGGCGGAGCGCGGGCGCCAGATCACTCTCGTCACCCGCGGCCGGCGGCCCGTGCCGAAGGGATATTCCACCCTCGTCGCCGACCGCTACGACAAGGCGTCGTTCGCTGAAGCGATCAAGAGCTGGCGCGGCGACGCGGCGATCGACTTCATCTGCTTCAACAAGGCGCAGGGCGAAATCGCCTATGAAGCGCTCAAGGGAAAGGTCGGCCAATACATTTTCATCAGCACCGCGGCGGTCTATTACAAGCGTCCTTCGACGCCGCTGCCGATGACCGAAACGACCCCGCGCTGGGCGCGCTATTGGGACTACTCGCGCCTGAAGGCGGAGTGCGAGGACTGGTTCGCCGCGGTCCACGGCCCCGACTTCCCGGCGACCATCGTGCGGCCGTCGCACACGCTGGCGGCGGGGGAGATTCCCGGGCCGTTCGGCGGGTCGGACTGGACGCTGGCGGCGCGCATCCTGGCCGGGCGCCCCTTCGTCCTTCCCGGCGATGGGCAGTCGCTGTGGACCATCACGGCCGCGTGTGATTTCGCGCAAGGGCTGGCCGGGTTGGTGGGGAACCCGGCCGCCATCGGCGAGACGTTTCACATCACCAGCGATGCGGCGCTGACGTGGAACGGCATTTTCCAGGAAGTGGGACAAGCGGTCGGACGCGAGCCGAAGATCGTCCACGTCCCTTTGGAGTTCATCTGCCGCGAATACCCGCAATTCCTTGGGGCGCTGCTCGACGACAAGGGGCAGCACTCGATCTTCGACAACGCGAAGATCAAGCGGTTTGTGCCGGAGTTTGAGTGCGTGAAATCGCCGCGCCGGCTGCTGCGCGACGCGGCGGCCTGGCGCCTGGCCGACCCCGCGCGGCAGACGATAAACGCCGCCGCCGACCGCATCCACGACAGATCGCCGTCTTCGTGGCAGTAACTGGTGTTTTAGGAGGAGGCGGGAAGAAACGGCATTTCCAGGTGCATCAGTTCGCCCCAAGCCCTCTAGGTCAGGGCGACTTCTTCTGCGTGTATTCAGGGAATTGCCTGATCCTCTCTCGTACCCAGCCAATCACATTATCGGTGGGGCCATAGCGGAAGATGAGCGCCCCCCAATAAGCAACGGCGATACAATCCAGGGGGTTCTCTACCGGTCGCTGTAGATCCTCCACGTAAATTCGAGAGAGTTCCGAGAAGATTTCCGTCGCATTGGTGAATGCCTCTAGCAGGTCTTTGGTGCGAATCCCGTTTCTGAGGAGGAATGCGTGTGCCCTCCCCGCATTTGCCTCGATGTCGTCTTTGGAGAGCTGGGGAATCCGCCCGAAGGCGTTTTTCACATCCTCAACTGTCGCCGGCCTGTCTTCTGGCTTTACATACAAGGGCGTCGTGCTCGCAGGGGCAGGGGGACACTCCGCCGTGCCGTATGGGGTGGTCACTTTCCTGATGCGTTTGATCAGATCCTCAAGCGGAACTCGGAACAGCCGCACAAGAAGAAAGACCACGACCGGGATCGTAATATCCCACTTAGTCGCCGTCACGAGTCCCAACACTCGCTCGTATACCGTCTTGTTGGCGAACACCACAATCAGTGCTATTGCCAAAAGAAGGCGCCAGAGCAAGCGCCTGATTCCAACCCACGGGATTCTCATGGATCACCCCCCATTATGTGTTTGGCCTGTCTCAACGCGAAAATGCACGTCGGGAATCGCGCTACCTCTTGCCCAACGCCTTATCGATCCAGATTCGCTGTATGAACAGATCCTGGAGATCGTCGAAGTGCTTGTCCGTGGTCAGGAGCGTTGCGCCCGTCCCTCGGGCGGTCGCCGCGATCCAATAGTCATTTTGAGGCTTTGTGCAGGCGGGTTTCAGTGTTTGCTCGCAGTAGTGCGCGATCTCGGCATACACCTCCAGGATTCCGGGCTGCTCCAAGCCCACCCAGACCATGTCGTGAAGCCGTTCCCAGAGCGCGTCGATCTTCTCTTTGCCCCAACCAAAGTCCCGCGTCAGTTTGAGCATCTCGCCGATGGTCACCACGGAGATGAACGGCTTGAACGTCTGCTGGCTGAGTCCGAACTTCTCATCAATGCGGCTGCCGGCCGGCCCCCCGCGTGCAAGCAGAAGCACGATGTTCGTGTCCAGCACATACTCCGTGGCGCCGGGCATCAGCAGATCTCCTCAAGAGCAGCCAGGATTTCTTCCTCGGTCTCGTCGCCAGGCCAACAACCAAAGAACCTCGCCATTCCGCTCCTTGGCGTCTGGGGCTGGCGTAGCGCGCGCATGTCCAACCGAGTCGGAATTCCTCGAGGAACAGTCGCAAAGAAATCATCGCTCTCCGTGGCCGGGGCGATGTCTTCGGCCTCAAGGCAAAGCAACGAGCCGGATGGACGAAAAACGGCCTTCCCCTCGACTTTGACATACCGTTGCCAGTGCTTCCGCAGTGCCTCACGGCGCTCCTCGTCCATGACGCCATGGACCATCTCGCCAGACTTCAGGATAAGCGAGAACGCCCCATCGCTGGCGCGGATCATGTCCAGTGTGCCCGCGATCCGTGCCCGCCGGGGCCTCGGTGTTCCCTGGTGCAAATTCTCTGCGAACTCGCAAATCTCCCTGTCGACTAAGAACGGATGGTCGTCGGGAAGGCTTTCTCCCTCCAGAGCGAGCGATTCCAACCCCCATCGCGCCGCGTTCTTGAACACCTCGAACTGCCGCAGCAGCATCGAGTCGAACCGGGCGCTATCCTGCGCCTGCCGGCGGATGTCCACAACGACGCGCGCCAGCAGGTCAAACGCGGTTTCCTGTTCGCCCGGGCGGATCTCCTCAAACATCTCTCGTTGCGCATAAAGATCGGCGGCCGCTTCGCCCAGGAGTGGCGCCTCGAAATACAGACGCGTTGATTCCCCTCCATTCGAAAGGCCCGTGAAATTCACCGCCGAAGCCGCGGCCAACCAGTCGGGCCGCCGCCCGCGCATCCGGCTGCAAAACCGAAACGCCACGCTGACAGCATAAACCGTTGTCAGTTCGAACCACTTGAGCGTCGAGCCGATGGCGTCGGGGCTTTTCCGTCCCTTGGAGACCTTCGGCCCGCGAAGCTCAATGTCGTATGTCTTCTTTGTCATGGTCGGCCCCCTCACTATGACTTGCGCGTCCCCAGAAAACCCGTTCAAACATAGGCGTCGTCATGCCAGCCCTCAGATTCTCCGATGGACTCACCGTCACCTGTATATTCACAGGAATGGGTATGGGAGTCAACTGACTGAGGATAGCCCTTCTCAGGCAACCGTGCCGCCCCTGAAGACCGCTTTCCGGAAGAAGGGCCAGGGCGCTCAGGGGGGCAAAAAACGGACCTTGCCGAAGATAGGGTTCGAAGGCCACGTCGCCGCTCAGGCCATCGTCAGATTCGCCTCAATCCAGCGGGGCGAGTGCAATCCGGTCAACGCGGTTGCTGAGCGTCCTTGTTCTCGTGCGGGCGCACGCGCAGGAGCACTCCTCCAAAAACCAGTAGCGACGCCACGGAGGCAAACGAGTGACGCCCAGCCAGCGGGCCTCCCGATCGAGCGATTGGATCATCCAGACGGGGAAATCCACGTTCCCGCGCTTCGTTTCCAGGTCCGGCCTTCGCGCCTTGGAGCGGTCAAGAAAAGCCGTGATGTCCTCGCCTTTGTCAAACTGCTCATCAAAGGTCTTCGCTTTCATAGATCCCCGCCTCCCCCGCCGTCACTTGCCCTATTCGGCGAACATCTCCTGCAGGGCCCGGAGCGTATCGCGTTGCGCGGAGAGCGCGATACGTCCCAGCCGTTTCAGCAGTCGAGACTTGTCCACGGCCCTCAACTGGTCGAGAACGATGTGGCCGGATTTCCCCTGGAACCGGCAATGGACCCGTGTCGGGCGCGGACGCCGCCTGGTCGTCATGGGAGCGACAAGCACCGTCGAGATCCAAGCGTTCATCTCGTCCGGCGACACAACCAGACAGGGCCGCGTTTTCTGGATCTCGCTCCCGATCACCGGGTCCAGGGCGACCAGATGGACTTCGAACCGCTGGACTACCATTCCCATTCCTCCTCGTCCCACTTCGAGACGATCGGCTCGTCCAGCATTCGATCCTCGCCGCGCCGCGCCATCGCCTGGAATGCGGCGGCCCACGTCTCGCGCGGCCGATGCGCGGGGCGGATGACGATTTGGTCCGGCTCGATCGCCATCTGGATCTCCTCGCCGAACTGGAGTTGATCCAGCCAGACCTTGGGAATGCGGATCCCTCGGGAGTTCCCAATCTGAACAATCCGGGCCTTGACGACATTGCCCATAGCGGGTCCTCTCCTTCGAATGTGATTACATTGTAGACTCAGCCGGGGAGAATGTCAATCTCGCCTGAACCCGCGCAGGCGCTGCTTCGAAGCGTTTCTTACCCGGATGAAAAAGCGCGCGGATCACGATGCCGGATGGACGCGCGGACAGCGCTGTCCACGCCACACCGAAAGCCATTCTTGAGCGGAGCGAGATTACAACGCCAGCAGCGCGAAGAGGCCGACGGGGAGGCAGTACAGGGCGAAGGCGCCGATGTTGCCCTTGCTGACGACGGGGCGCAGGACCCACAGCGCCAGGGCGCCGGAGACAAACGCCGCGGCCACCAGGACGAAGGCGGGCGCGGGGGTCTGGAAAGCGGAACCCAGGCCATACTTATGCAATTCCAGCAGCGTGGCCCCGAGGATAATGGGGATCGAAACGAGGAAGGAAAACTCGAAGGCGCGTTCGCGGCGCAACCCGAGAAGAAGAGCGGCGACAATCGTCATGCCCGAGCGCGACACGCCGGGCAGGATCGCCACGCTCTGCATCAGCCCGACGCCGAGCGCGATCCAGAGGCTCAGCTCGGCGCGATTGCCCTTGTGGCGCACCAGCCAAGCGAGTCCCAAAACCGCCGAGGTGAAGATCAGGCCGGCGCCGGTCAGGTGAAGCGAGCCATAGGTCGCTTCGGCGCGGTCTTGAAACGTCGCCCCAATGGCGCCGGTGACGACCGTGCCCACGCCGATGCAAAGGATCATCCGGCCTTCGGGCGCCTCCCACCACGCCGCCCGCGGGCCGCTGCGCGCCGTGGCGGCCCAGCCGCGAACCAATCCATACGAAGCCAAATCCCACAGTTGTCGGTAGAAAAACACAACCACCGCCAGCAGAGTCCCCAAGTGCGCGACTACTTCCATAACCGGCCCGTGTTCCCCGGCCGCCGCGCCGAGGAGATGTTTGACGATCACCAAGTGGCCTTTGGAACTGATGGGCAGGAACTCGGCCGCCCCTTGTACGATGCCCAGGATGATCGCCTGGAGGAAGTTCATGGGAAGCGCTTTCGTTCGGTTGGACAACCGATGGATGGCCGCAAAGAGGCGCAAGAGACACAAGAAGAAACCTTACACCTCCATGACGACGGGAAGGATGACCGGGTAGCGGTCGGTTTCCTTGCGCAGGAATTTGCGCAGGGCGCGGCGCACCTCGGCCTGCACGAACTCCTTCTCCTCGCGGCTCTGCGTGTCGAGTTCGGCGTAGGTCTCGAGCACCACGTCCTTGCATTTCTGAATGAGTTCGTCGCTTTCGTCCATGTGCACGAAGCCGCGCGAGACGAGGTCGGGCCCGGCGAGGATCTCGCCGTTGCTGTGGTCGATGACGAGGATAACGGTGATCATCCCGTCCTCACTGAGGTGCTTGCGGTCGCGCAGAACGACCTCGCCGACCTCGCCGACGGTCTTGCCGTCGACGAGCGCCGGGCCGGCCTGGACGCGCCGCCCCAACCGCGCGCCGTCGCGGGTCAACTCCAGCGTCTGCCCGTCTTCCACGACGTGCACGCGCGAGGGGTCGATGCCCTCGGCCACGGCCAGGTCGCGGTGCGCGATCAACTGGTACATCTCGCCGTGCACCGGCATGAGGAACCGCGGCTTGACCATGTGCAGCATCAGCCGCATCTCCTCGCGGTAGGCGTGGCCGGAGACGTGCACCGCGGCGTTGCGCTCGTAGAGGACGCGGGCGCCGAGCCGGAAGAAGTGGTTGATCATGCGGTAGATCGCGCGCTCGTTGCCGGGGATGATGCGCGCCGACAGGACGATGGTATCGCCCTCCTCGACGGTCACGTGCTTGTGGCTGCCCAGCGCCATCCGCGACATCGCCGAGAGCGCCTCGCCCTGGCTGCCGGTGGTCAGGATCAGGCGGTCCTCCGGCGGCACGCCGGCCACGGAGCGGTCGTCGCGCACGAGACCCGGGGGCACGCGCAGGCAGCCCAGCGTGCGCGCGATGTCGAAGTTGCGCTCGACGCTGTAGCCGGACAGGAAGACCGTGCGCCCTGTCTTCGCCGCCGCGTCTAGGGCGACCTGCATGCGGTGAATCGCGGTCGAGAACATCGCCATGACCACCTGGCGCGGCGCGTCGGCGAAGATGCGTTCGAGGGTGGCCCGCACGTCGTGCTCCGAGCCGGTGCGGCCCTCGCGCTCGACGTTCGTGCTGTCGGCCAGCATCAGCAGAACGCCCTCTTCGCCGCAGCGCGAGAGGGCAAACGTGTCAAAGCCCTCGCCGCCGATGGGGGCCGGGTCGATCCGGTAGTCGCCCGTGTGGACGACGGCGCCGATCGGGGTGCGGATGGCCAGGCTGACCGCCTGCGGAACCGAGTGGGTGACCGAGATGAACTCGACCTCGAACGCGCCGATGCGCCGCCGGTCGCGGGGGCGGATTTCGCGCAGTTCCACCAGGTTTTCCAGGTCGAACTCGCGCAGCCGCTCGCGGGCGAGGCCGAGCGTCAGCGCCGTGCCGTAGATCGGGGCCTTGATGTGCGGCAGCACGTACGGGAGGCCGCCGATGTGGTCTTCGTGGCCGTGGGTCAGAAGGATCGCGCGGATGCGGTCCGCCCGCTCCGCCAGGTGCGAGACGTCGGGGACGACCAGGTCGACGCCGAGCAGTTCCGGCGGGGGAAATTGCACGCCGGCGTCGACGACGAGGATGTCGCCGCCCCATTCGTAGGCGCACATGTTCATGCCGAACTCGCCGACGCCTCCCAGCGGCGTGACCCACAGCGTTCCCGCCGGCGGCGAGTCGCCCGGCGCGGCGGTTTCCTTAACTTCTCGGGTTCCGTTCATATCGGTTCGTTTTCGCCTCAGTCCGCGACGCCTTTGCCGCCGCGCCATCCGGCGCGCTCCTCCGATCCGGCGTCGCGCCGGTCGAAACCGCGTTGAGACTACGGGCGCGGCTGGCGGGTGTCAATCGGGAGGGCGCGGGGTTCGGTTCTTGGTGGAGGGCGCGGGGAAGGATGTGCGAAGATGCCGAGGCGCGGTGGACGGGATGGACAGAATGGACAGGATGGACAGAGTGGACGCGGTCGACCTGCATCAGTCAAGGATCGCGGCGAGAGCGAGCGGTCGATGAATCGTCTGGGCGACATAATGCTGGGTTGCGCATTGCTGGGTCTGACCGGCTGCGCCGCCGTCGGGCAGTTCTCTGCGAGGATGGAAGCGGGAGAAGGGGACAGCGGCGTGACGAACGACCGCCGCCTCGGACGCTCGCCATGGGGCGTCGCGCTGCTGTATCCGGTCAATCGGGTCTTCGACCTGTGCGACGTGGCGCGGTTCGGCGTGAACGTCGGCCCGGGGCTCGGCGTCGACGCGCAGGCCAGCGATCTCCTGCGCGTGGCGGCCATTCAAGACACGTCGGTCGGCGTGGGATTCCAGGGCTTGCGCCGCTTGCCCGTCTGCGCGCGGTCGCGAACGGACCTGGCCTTCGGCCCGGCGCGCACGCCGCCGATCTCGCCGCTGGGGTGGCACGGGCAATTCTGGGACGTTGGCGCCGAGGCGTATGTTCTTCTGGTCGGCGCTCACGCCTACGTCAACCCCAAGGAGATCGTGGATTTCTTCGCCGGCTGGGCGCTGCGGGATCCCATGGGAGACGATTGGGAGACGGCGTTCTGAATGCGGAGTGCGGAATGCGGAATGCCGAATCAAGAAGGCCCGATCACGGCGAAGAGAGCAACGTTTAGCGCCGTCCTATTTCCGCATTCTGCATTCCGCATTCCGCATTTCCAGTCAGCGAAGCTGCCGGGCCAGCGCGTCGCGGCGCTTTTTCAGCGCGTCGACCTTCGCCGCTTCTTTGTGGAAACGGCCGGGACGAACCGTCAGCCGCTGCAGAACCGTCTGGACCGACACCCACGCCGCCAGCAACACGGCCAGTCCGCTCGCATACAGAATGTACCGGCTGTAGTCGGAGAGGGACGGAAGAAGCGGCTTGTAGAGGAGGCCCGACGCATTGCCGTAGACGGCGCCCAGCACAATGGCGACGCCCCACAGCGACCACGGAAACGGCGGAACGTTGATGCTTGAAACCGACGGCATCTGTTTGACCAATCCGTCGATCTGCTCGTCCAATTGCTTCAACTCCATCATCAACTGCTCGCGATTCGGCGGCTGTCCCACGCTGAACCCTCCCCCGGCGGCGGACGGCCCGGCGCTGCCGAGAGCCGCCCTTCGCCGCATGGTGTGTTGAGATAGGCGTTCGCAACGCGGCCTTGCGTCCTCGAAATGAGGCAATGACAATATAGGGCGGTTTCCGAAAAGTGGAAACTGAAATCGCGCGCGATGGCGCCATCGAAGGGGGCGACGCGGATGGACGATCGGGATTTCATGCGGCGGGCCATCGCCTGCGCGCGGCAGGGAATCGGCGTGGGGCAGACTCCCTTCGGCGCGTGCATCGTTCATGACGGCGCCCTTGTGGCCGCGGAGCACAATAGCGTCTGGGCCGAGACCGACAGCACCGCCCACGCCGAAATCCGCGCCATCCGCGGGGCTTGCCGGGCGCTACAGACCGTTGATTTGTCGGGATGCGCGATCTATTCGACGTGCGAGCCGTGTCCGATGTGCTTCGCCGCGTGCCACTGGGCGCGGCTGGACCGAATCGTCTACGGGGCCTCCATCGCCGACGCCCGGGCGGCCGGATTCAGCGAACTGACAATTTCCAATGACGAGATGAAACGCCTGGGCGGGAGCCGCATCGAAATCGTCGGAGGCGTGCTGCGCGACGAGGCGGCGGCGCTGTTTCGCGAATGGCGCGAGGGCGGGAAGGCGAAAACGTATTAGCCCAAGAAAGCCTAACCCGCACTTCTCACCACATAACGTTGTTGCGGTTCCTGGGAGCGCCGACGTCCTCGTCGGCCATGGCCCCACTCCCTCTTTGCTCAAGTCTGCCGACTAGGAGGTCGGCGCTCCCAGGAACCGCGCCTGCGACAACTCCTGCTGCGGCCGGCTTCGATCACCCAAACAACCCGAAGACATGCGTGAGGCTGAGGAAGATCCCCACGCCGATGAACAACGCTCCGGTGGCCCGCCGCGCCCAGCGCTCGAACTGCGCCGAGCGGTGGAACGCCCGGCCTACGTAGCCTCCGCCGGCGGCGATGAGCGTCGAGAACACAAGAACCGGCAGGCCGGCGCCAATTCCATACAGCAGCGGCAGGCCGACCGGCGAGCGGCGCTCCACGGCCAGCGGAATCAGGCCGCCGAAGAAGAGCGCCGCGGTGGTCGGGCAGAACGACAGCGCGATCAGCAGACCCAGCAGCCCCGCCCCCGCCGCGCCGCCGCGGTCCGCGAGGCGTTGCGCCGCCAGGCCGACTCCCCCTCCCGGGACATTCAGCCGAATGAGATCCAGAAGGACCATGCCCACCAGAATCAGGATCGGCCCCAGGAGGCGGCTCACGTAACGTTGGAGAAAAATGGACGCCTGCGAGGCGGCGAGCGCGGCGCCGACGATGAACGCCCCTAAGGCGACAAAGGCCGCCGTCTGCCCGACGACATACACAGCGCCGAAAAGAAGCGCCTGACGCCACCCGGTCAGCCGTCTGCCGATATACGAGATGGCGGCGATGTTGGCCGTCAACGGGCAGGGGCTGATCGCCGTCAGCAGGCCGAGCCACAGGGCGCAGGCCCAGGCCGCTTCGAACGGATGCCGGGGCATCAATACGCCTCCAGACAGGCGCGGACTTCGTCCTGCACGTAGCGCTCGTAAGCGGCGCGGTCGCCGACGAGGTCCCAAATTCGATCCAGTTTCTTCCAGCCGACCTCGACGCCGCCCCGCAGGCTGGAAACCACCAGCGAGTTGCAGTCCAGGTGGTAACGCGCTGCCAAGTCCTCGTTGCGCGGCTCGGTATAGTCCAGCGAGCGCCATTGAATGCGCGCGTCGCGCCACTCGTCGGGAAAGGCGGTTTGCAGGGCGTCCCGCGCGTAGTTCTCCATGTTGTTGCAGGTTTCGCAGCGCGCGGTGACGTGGAAATATTGGACAAGGACGGCCGCCTGCGTTGCGGGAGCCGACGCGTCTTCGCCCGCTTTGCCCTTCACGGCGTCGATGGCAAGAACCGCGACGCTTGCCGCCACGAAGGCCAACAAGCCGGCGGTCAGAATAGACTTCGGTCGCATGAAACCACTCCCCGGTCCTTTGATATTCAATGATACCTGAGAAGCGGCGCCGCCGCAATCTCAGAAGCGGCCCCCCTTCCACCGCCGTTCAATCGGCAATCGGCAATCGGCAATCCTGTCGAATCCCCGCTTGACACTCAGCGAAACTGCTCCCTACCCTTGGCGGCAACGTTTCGTCCGGCTGCCCGCTCTCCATGGCCTCGCCTTTGCCCAGATTCGCCGCCGCTCAAGCGCTACAGAGAAGAGAAGCGATCCTCGCTTACGGCTTTCTGCTGCCGGCGTTCGCGCCGCTGGCCGTCTTCTTCCTCTACCCGCTGGCGGCGGTCTTCGCCGGCAGTTTGTTCCGCGATTGGGGCACGCCGTTGCGGCGCTTCGCCGGGGTCGAGAACTTCGACCTGGTCCTGGGCGGCTCGGAGTTCTGGCGCTCGCTCCTGATCACCGTTTACTACGTTGCCGGCACGGCGCCGGTCGCGTTGGCGCTGGGATTCCTGATCGCCAGTCTCCTCCATCAACAGATTCGCGCGCGGGGCTTTTACCGCGCCTCATATTTCCTGCCTTATATCACCTCGACCGTCGCCGCGGCGGCGGTGTTTCGCTGGATCTTCGGGGTGGGGCCCCGGTCGGCGGCCAACGTATTCGTCGGCTGGTTCGGCTTTGAGAAACTGCAATGGACCCTGGAGCCGCGCGGCCTTTTCGAGATGATCGCCGACGGCCTGGGATTTCAGGGGTATCCCGCGTGGGCGGGCGGCCCGTCGCTCGCACTCCTGTGCGTCATGGCGTTTGCCATCTGGCACATGCTCGGATTCAACATCGTTGTCTTTCTGGCGGGGCTGAGCGCGATTCCCAAGGAGTTGTACGAGGCGGCGGAGGTGGATGGCGCCAATTGGCGCCAGCGCACGACGCAAATCACGCTTCCCCTCCTGTCGCCGACGCTTCTCTTTCTCGGCCTGGTCTCCGTCATTCGCGCGTTTCAGAGTTTCAATGACGTGTATATCCTGACTCCCGTCCAGCGCTCTTACACCACGCGCAATGTGATCATGCTGATTTACCAGAGAATGGTCGAGCGCACCGATTTCGGCTATGCTTCAGCTATTTCCTTTGTGTTATTTCTCATTATACTATCGCTTACATTGCTGCAGTTGCAATTGTTCGAGAAGAGAGTGCATTACCAATGATACAATCGGCAATTCAGGACGGGATATGATTCGGCGATTCCTCACTCATCTCCTGCTGCTGGCCGGCCTGTGCGTCGTCCTGTTTCCGTTCGCTTGGATGGTTTCGACGTCGCTGAAGACCAAGCAGGAGGCGGATCTCAACTTGCATTTCCTCCCGGAAAAACCGCAATTTTCGAATTATCGCGACGCATGGCTGGGGGCGCGATCAATCACGGGCGGGCGACATACGTTTGGCCGGTTCTTTCTGAACAGCCTGTGGGTGGCCGGCTGGGTGACGCTGTGCGTGGTGGCGACGTCCTGCCTCGCGGGCTATGCCTTCGGTTGCATGGAATTTCCCGGAAAGCGATTCCTGTTCGCGCTTTTTCTTTCAACCATGATGGTTCCCTTCGAGGTGACGCTGATACCGAATTTCCTGACGATCCGGGCGCTGGGGTTGTATAATAGTTACGCCGCGCTGATCATCCCATGGATGGCAAGCGTGTTCAGCGTCTTTCTCGTTCGACAATTCATGATGGGCATTCCGAAAGATTACTTCGACGCGGCGCGCATCGACGGCGCGGGGCACCTTGTGTATCTCGTTCGCGTGGCCGCGCCGATGGCCGCGCCCGCGCTGGCCACTGTGGCGCTGTTCGCGTTTCTTGGTTCCTGGAATTCTTTCCTCTGG
>JAPLSS010000864.1 GCA_026398515.1 Candidatus Sumerlaeota bacterium
TGGCCACCGACGCCCAGATCGAAGCCAACCGCGCCAACGCCCAGAAACCCCTGTGTATGCCGAACGCCCCGCCGCGCCGCGCCCCGCCCAAAGGTCCATTCCGTCCACCACGTCCACTCCGTCCATGACCCCATGAACCAAAGCGGCGTGTGACGCGGGGATGCCCCATCCATCGCGCAAATCACGTCATTAGCTACTTCTTCGGCCGGTAGAGGTGGGTGGCCAGGCCGAAGAACGACTCGGCCGCTTCCTGGACGGTTTCCGTGAGCGTCGGGTGCGGGTGAATGCTGTCGGCCACGTCGGCGGCCACGGCGGCCATCTCCACCGCCAGCACGCCCTCGGCGATCAACTCGCCCGCGCCCGTCCCGACGACTCCCATGCCGAGCACGCGCTGTGTTTCGGGATCGATAACCAACTTGGTCATCCCCTCCGGCCGCCCCAGCGTGATCGCGCGGCCCGAGGCCGCCCACGGGAACCGCGCGACCCTGATCGTGCGCTTCTCGGCCTGCGCCTGCGTTTCGGTCAGGCCGCACCAGGCGATCTCCGGGTCGGTGAACACCACGGCGGGGATGGCCACGTTGTCGAACTCCGCGTTGGCGCCGCCGATGACTTCGACCGCCACCTTCCCTTCGCGCGAGGCCTTGTGCGCCAGCATCGGCTCGCCCGCCACGTCGCCGATGGCGAAGATGCGCGGATCGCGGGTGCGCCGCTGGCGGTCGATCGCGACGAACCCGCGCGAATCGACCTCCACGCGCGTGGCGTCCAGCCCGATGCCCTGGCTGTTCGGCCAGCGTCCGACCGAGACGAGCGCGCGGTCGAACGTCGCCTCTTCCGGCGCGCCTTCGCCGCGCAGACGGACCACGATTCCGTTCTCCCGCGACTCCATTCGTTCGACGCGCGTGTTGAGGTGAATCGCCTTGAACGATTGGGCCAGCCGAGTCTGCACCGGGCGAATGAGATCGCGGTCGACTCCGGGCAACAACCCTCCGGTTAACTCCACCACCGTGACCTCGCTCCCCAACGCGGCGTATACCGTCCCCAACTCCAGCCCGATGTAGCCCCCGCCGATAACGAGCAACTTCCCCGGGACATCCTCCAGTTGGAGGGCGCTGGTCGAATCCATCACGCGCTCGTCGTCCAGTTTAAGCGCCCCCGGCCAGGCCGGCTGCGAGCCCGTGCAAAGAATCGCGTTTTCGTATTGCAGGAACCTGGCCGGCGGCTCGGGGCCATCGTCGGCGCGAAACAGTTGCAGCGTGCGCGAATCGACAAAGGCGGCGCGCGCCTGGATATACTCCACGCCGCGCCGCCGCCCCAGTTCGACCACCCCGTTGGCCAGCCGGTCGACCACGCCCGTCTTCCATTCGCGTAACGCGTCGAGGTCGATCTTCGGCTTGGCGAACTTGACGCCCCAGGCCTTGGCGTCGCCGGCCTCGTTGATCAACTTCGCCACGTGAAGCAGCGCCTTCGACGGGATGCAGCCGCGGTGCAGGCACACCCCGCCCGGCTTCGGATCGCGGTCGACGAGCGCCACCCGCATCCCCTTTTCCGCGGCATGAAATGCGGCGGCATATCCCCCCGGCCCCGCCCCGAGGACGGCGAGTTGGGTTTCTTTCGTGTCGGTTGACATGTTGGTTCCCTTCGTCCTTTGTCCTTCGCCCTTTGTCCTTCTGTTCTCATCCTTCCAGCATCAATCTCATCGGATCGCCGAAGAGCTGCGCCACGAACCGCAGAAGACGCGCGGCGTCGGCGCCGTCGATGGCGCGATGATCGTAAGATAAACTGAGCGGCAGCATCAGGCGGACGACGACCGCCCCGCAGCACGGGCACGACCAAGCCGTGCTCGGTGTCGACCGCCACGCCGATGTGGTAGTAATCCTTGCGGATGAGAACGCCCGCCGCCAGGTCGATGCTGGAGCGGAATTGCGGATAGGCGCGCAGCCCCGCGACCACGGCCTTGATCGCCAGCGCGGTCATCGTGATCTTGCCGGGCGCGTCGGGGCGGCCTTCCTGGTAGCGTTTGCGCGCCGCCTCCAGATCGGTCACGTCGGCCACGTCGTGCTGCGTCACGTGCGCCACGACCCGCGCGGAAAGGCTCACGTTCTCGGCGGTCTTGCGCCGGATGCCGCTCAGGGGGACGCGTTCGATAGGCCCCCATTGCGAGAAGTCGGGCAAGGGCGCGCTGACGACGGCGCCGCCGGGCGCCATCGCCCCCGCGGCGATCTTGCGCACGTGCGCCCGCACGTCCTCGTCGGTGATGCGCCCGCCCGGCCCCGTGCCGCTCACTTGGTGGAGGTCGACGCCCTGTTCGCGCGCAAGGCGCCGGGTCGAGGGAGAGGCCGGCGCGGGACGGCGCTCCGGCTCGCGCTCCGCCAGCGCGGGCGCGAGCGCGGCGACGGGCTGGACGGAGTGGACAGGATGGACGGGGTGGACGGGGTGGACCTGCGGCGTCTCGCGCTCGCCGCCGACGGGCGCTGGCGGCGCGGGCTTCTCTTCGACCTCCGCGGGCGCCACAGATCCCGCCGCTTCCGGCGCGGGCGCCGGCGCAGGCTCGGCGGGGCGCGCCGGCGCTTCTTCGCCTTCAAGGGTCAACAGGAGATCGCCGACCTTGACCTTCTGGCCGGGATGGACGTGCACCTTGACCACGCGCCCCTGGCGCGGACAGGGCAGTTCGATCATCGCCTTGTCGGTTTCCAGTTCCATAACGTTCTGGTCCGGTTGAACGACGTGCCCCTCGGCCACGCGCACGTTGACCACGTCGGCGGTTTCGACGTTTTCGCCCAGGTCCGGCAATCGGAACTCGATGTTCATGATTGTCCCGTTTCGTGCTGATTGAGGTGAGCCCTCTTGAGTTCGTAGTCCCGCCTTGAGGCGGAATAGCTGTATCATAACGCTGGCCGCGCTTCGAATCGTTCCGCCTGAAGGCGGGACTCCATACTACGAACTCATCGGGTCCGGCTTTGCCGGATCCACGCCCAACTCGTCCATCGCGCGTTTCACCTGCTCCGGCGCCATCCGCCCGCGGTCGGCCAGCGCCTTCAGCGCCGCGAGGGCGATCGACTCGGCGTCCGTCTCGAAAAACCGCCGCAGCGACCGCCGATTGTCGCTGCGGCCAAAACCGTCGGTTCCCAGCGCCACCAATCCGCCCGGAACCCAGCGCGTGATCTGCTCGGCCACCAGCCGCACGTAATCCGACGACGCCACAAACGGCCCGTCCACGCCTGCCAACGTTTGCTCCAGGTAGCTCTTGCGCGGCGGTTCGGACGGGTGCAAGCGGTTCCAGCGCTCCGCGGCCAGCGCCTCCATGCGCAGTTGCTTGTAGCTGGTCACGCTCCACACGTCGCTGGCCACGCGGAACCGTTCGCCGAGCAGGTCCTGCGCCCGCAACGCCTCGCGCAGAATGGAGCCGCTGCCGAAGAGTTGCACGCGCGCCGCCGCCCTCTCGACCTCGCGGCTCTTCAGGCGATACATGCCGCGGATGATCCCTTCGACGACGCCCTCGCCCGGCGGAATCGGCGGCATTTCATACGGCTCGTTCTGAAGCGTCAGGTAATAGATCGCCGGCTCGCCTTGTTCGAACATCCGCCAGATGCCGTGCTGCACGATGACGGCGATCTCGTAGCCGTACGCCGGATCATACGCCGCGATGGTGGGAAACGCGCTGGCGAACAACGGACTGTGCCCATCCTGGTGCTGCAGGCCTTCGCCGGCCAGGGTCGTTCGCCCCGCCGTGCAGCCCAGCAGAAACCCCTTTGCGCGCGCATCGCAGGCGGCCCAGATCAGATCGCCCACGCGCTGGAAGCCGAACATCGAATAGAAGAGAAAGAACGGAATGGTGTTGATTCCGTGCGTGGCGTAGGCCGTGCCCGCGGCGATGAACGAGGCCATCGCCCCCGCTTCAGTGATGCCTTCCTCGAGGATCTGGCCGTCGCGCGCTTCGCGGTAGTAGAGCAGCGTGTCGCTGTCGACCGGTTCGTAGAGTTGGCCCACGTGCGAATAGATGCCGGATTGCCGAAACAAGGCTTCCATGCCAAAGGTGCGCGCCTCGTCGGGCACGATCGGCACGATCAGCTTGCCGATTGTGGGATTCTGCGTGAGGCGTCCGAGCAGGCGCACGAAGGCCATGGTGGTGGCCACGTCCCGCCCATCGCTCCCCTTCATGAACTCGTCGAACGCCTCGAGCGGCGGGGCCTTCAGCGGCGGCGCGGTCGGCGCGCGGCCGCATGGCACCGATCCTCCCAGCGCCTCGCGCCGTTCCTTGAGATAGCGAATCTCCGGGCTGTCGTCCGGCGGGCGATAGAAGGGGGTTTCCTTGATTTGATCGTCGGACATCGGAATGCCGAAGCGCGTGCGGAATTCGCGCAGTTCGTCTTCGTTCAGTTTCTTCTGCTGGTGGGTGACGTTGCGCCCTTCGCCGTGCTCGCCCAGCCCATACCCCTTGATGGTCTTGGCGAGAACGACGGTGGGCGACCCCTTGTGCTCCACCGCGGCTTGGAAAGCGGCGTAAACCTTCTCCGGGTCGTGGCCGCCGCGGCGCAGCCGCCGGATCTGCTCGTCGGTCAGGTGTTCGACCAGCTTGCGCAGTTCCGGCGACTTGCCGAAGAAGTGTTCGCGCGTGTAGGCGCCCGATTCGACCACGTATTTCTGATACTGGCCGTCGACCGTCTCGTTCATGCGCGCGACCAACTGGCCGTCGGCGTCCTTCTCCAGCAGCGGGTCCCAATCGGCGCCCCAAATGACTTTGATGACGTTCCACCCCGCCCCGCGGAAGGCCGCCTCCAGCTCTTGGATGATCTTGCCGTTGCCGCGCACGGGGCCGTCGAGCCGCTGCAAATTGCAGTTGACGACAAAAATCAGGTTGTCCAGCCCCTCGCGCGCCGGCAGCGTGATGGCGCCGAGGCTTTCCGGCTCGTCCGTTTCACCGTCGCCGATGAAGCACCAGACCTTCGACTTCGAGGTGTCCTTGAGGCCGCGGTCCTGGAGGTAGTGGTTGAAGCGCGCCTGGTAGATGGCCAGGATCGGCGACAGGCCCATCGAAACCGTCGGAAATTCCCAGAACTCCGGCATGAGCCAGGCGTGCGGATACGAGGGAAGCCCGCCGCCCGGATGCAGTTCGCGGCGGAAATTCTCCAAGCGCTGAACGTCGAGCCGCCCTTCGAGGAAGGCCCGCGCGTACACGCCCGGCGAGGCATGGCCCTGGAAGAACACCTGGTCGCCGGAGAAGGCGTGCGTGCGCGCGCGGAAAAAATGATTGAAGCCGACCTCGAACAAGGTCGCCGCCGAGGCGTAGGTCGAGATGTGCCCGCCGATGCCGGGGTCCTCGCGATTGGCCCGCACGACCATCGCCATCGCGTTCCAGCGGATGATGCTCTTGATGCGCCGTTCGATCTCGCGGCTGCCGGGGAAGCGCGGCTGCCGGTCCGCCGGAATGGTGTTGATGTACGGCGTGTTCGCCGAGAACGGCAGCGACACGCCGCGCGCGTAGGCGCGTTCGCGCAGAAGCGCCAGCAACCGGCTGACATGCTCCGGCCCGTAACGCGCCAACACGTCGTCGAGCGATTCAAACCAATCGTCGACTTCGCTCTGGAAGATCGCGTCGTTGCCGCTGGGTTTGGGATTGGTGGACATGGGAGAAGCCTCTTCAAGACCGACCGAGCGCCGAGCGGCTCCTGGAGCGTGGACGGCCGCGTCGGCGGAAGCGCATTGGAACGTGGGTTGTTGCCGACGAGGACGTCGGCGCTCCCAGGAACCGCACGGCCATCAGCCGCTCAGCGCCCGGTCGGCCTTGGCCGCCAAGATGAAGTCGCTTTCCGTCAAGCCGTCGATTTTGTGGGTCCAGATGGTCAAGCGCGCCTTGCCCCACGTCAGAAAGATGTCGGGATGATGGCCCTGATCTTCCGCAATGGCGCCGACTTTGTCGACAAACGCCAGCGCCTGCTGGAAGTCCGGGAACTTGTATTCCTTCTCCAAATGGTGGTTGTCGACGGCCTTCCATCCAGCCCCCAGTTCGTTCAACAGCGGCTCGATCTCGGCGGCCCCCAGCGGCGGGATTCCCCCTCGGCAAGGGACGCACCGCTTGTCGGCCAACATGGTCGCGTGCATCGTATCGCCCTCCTTCCGGTCATTGCGCCGGCCTGCTCTCGATCGCGGCATGAATCATGCGGCATGGGCGATTCGTAGATTCTCCGTCCGCCGTGGCAATACTGAAAGCGCGATGCCGCATCATTCATGCCGCGCATTGTAAGCACGCGCTGCGCCAATTTCGCGCCCGCCAAAGAAGTCCCTCACTTATAGTCGATTTTTGCGAAATGACAAGCAAATTGACGGAGAGACGGGGCGACCAATCCGTTGAGGCCGCATTACAACGGCAACCCGCCGGGAAAGGTCGATCGCAAGGTGGCCAGGAAGCCTTCGTTCTTCAGGTCCAGAATCGGCGCGGAGTCGTATTGCTCGAAGAAAAGCGAGGGCGCCGCGGCGTCCGGCAGGCGCAGCGCCCGGCGCAGGCGCTTTGCCCAACATGCCGAGATCGAAGCCAAGCCGGAGATCCGGGGCTGCGTCGGCAAGGTGGTTTGGGTGTTGGAAGACATCACCACGACGAATCACACGTTCGCGCCGCCGTCCGGTCTCTCATGGCGCTGGAGGCGCACGCGCACGGGCTGGCCTGGGTGGTCATGGCGTAGGGAGGCATGTAGATTGGAGCGAAATGCAGACTGTGTGCATGGCGTTGTTTTGAGTTGAAGAAAGAGCCTAGTACCTTGACCATCTCTTTTTGATAGGTTAACCTTTGTCCATGAACGCTCCCGTTCCTGTTGTGAAGATTCCTGTCGATGGGGTGGCCGCTCATGGAGAAGATGTATGTGGTGG
>JAPLSS010000957.1 GCA_026398515.1 Candidatus Sumerlaeota bacterium
CCAGCAGACGATGATCGGTTCGTCGAGGCGCGAGAGGGCGAAGTCGATCTGTTCGCAAATGACCGGCATGGCGTCGGCGCGCAGGCCGTCGAGTTGTTCGGCGGTCGGGCCTTTCCACAAGCCGAAATAGAGGTTGACGCCGGCTTCCTTGTAGCGCGGCGCAATCTTCGGGTCCTGCAGCCAGACGGCGATGGGAAAGAACCCGGGACCGGAGGGCAACCCACGCGCCCATCGCGCCGGCGCGGACGCCGGTTGGGGCGCGCTCCTCTCCTCCGAGGCGGCGTTGCATCTCGAAGCGGTTATCGCAACCAACCAGACGGGCAGGGCTAACGCATAGGCGCGTCGGGTCATGGCAGTAGCGCCCTTTCGGTGAGAATGCGGCGGTTGTTCCCATTTCTTTCGCCGGACGAAGTCTTCTTCAGAGAGTGTTCTGACCGGCATGTATTGACGGGCTCTGAAAACCGTTGAAACGGTTTCGGGTCATCCCCCCCTCACTCCCCCTCGTTGAAGGGCTTGTCGATTTAATCGGGTTTCGCCGCGGAGGCAAAGAAAAACCTTGCGGCCGGGGCTGTGGTGATATATATTATATTATGTTGAAACGTTGCTAACAGGTGATTGCGATGCGTTCCTCGCCTTGGGCTCCGCCGGTTCTGCCCCGCCACGAGTCGCTGCTGTTTGGTCCGACGCCGGACCAGTGGATTGCGGCGGACGACGAGATTCGCGTGTTCGAGGAGGAGTTGCGCACGCGGATCGACTGGGGGCCGTGGGAGGCGCGGTATGATTTAAAGCGGGGCCAGCCGCCGGTGCATCCGCGTCTGGTGGCGGGGGCGATTCTGTGGGGGCTGTTGAAGGGGGCGCGCTCCAGCCGGGCGGTGGAGCGCGCGACGAAGCGCTGGATCGATATGATCTGGCTGCTGGAAGGGCGGACGCTGGACCACACGACGATCTGCGGGTTCCGCACGCGTTTTGGGGCGGAGTTGGCGGCGGCGTTGCTGGCCCTGGGGCAGGCGGCCAGCGCGGCGCCGGATTCCGGGCGGGCGGTGGCGGTGGACGCGACGCGCCTGCGGGCGAACAGCGCGCGCACGGGGGCGCGCACGGCCACGCGTCTGGCGGCGCAGTGGGCGGCGCTGTCGGAGAAGCGCGAGGCGTTGCTGGCGGAGATGGCGCGGCGCGACGCGGCGGAGGACCTGGAGGAGGCGCTGGGGACGGCGGACGAGGCGCTGGAGGACGAGGCGGCGCCGACGTTGCGCCGGCAGATCGCGACGTTGGAGGCGCGGCGGGAGACGGTCGCCCGGGCGCTGGCCGTGGCCCAGGAGCGCGATGCGGCGAAGCAGGCCAAGGACGGGCCGAAGGCCACGGCCGTGCGCGTGCCGGTCACCGACCCCGAGGCCTATGTGCTGCCGCACAAGGAAGGCGGACATGGGCCGAACTGGACGGCCTCGGCGGCCACGGACGCGGCCAGCCACGCGGTCCTGGAGGCGCGGGTGGTCGAGGGGGCGGAGGAAGTCGCGGCGCTCGGTCCGGCGATCGACGCCGTGCGCGCGCTGGACGGGCGCGCGCCCGCGGCGCTGCTCGTCGATGGCAACTACGCCACGGGGGCGGCGTTGCGCTTGGCGGAGGAGGAAGGGGTGATGCTCCTGGCGCCCAGCGCCGCGGTCGTCCATTCGGCCGTGGCGCGCGCGGACCTGAGCCAGCCCGTCGAGGCCGACCGCCTCGCGGCCCTGCCGATGCAGGGGCGCGGCGAGAACGCCCGCTTCTCGAATAAAGCCTTTGTGTATGACGCCGAAAAAGACTGGTATTACTGCCCGCAAGGCCGAGCGCTGCGCCGCGGGCCGCGCGAAACGCGCCGCGACAAACGGGGGCAGGCCGTCGAACGCTGGCGCTATGCGGGCGACGCGTGCGCCGACTGCCCGTGGTCGTCTCGTTGCCTGCAAGGCAAGGCGAAGAGTCGCTCGGTCGTCCGCGACGAATACCAGCCCTGTCGCGATCGGCTGGCCCAGCGCATGGACGACCCGGCGTCCCAGGAGTTATACCGCCAACGCGCCCCGGCGATCGAAGGCGTCTTCGGCTACATCAAATTCGGCCTGGGCGTCCGGCAGTTCTTCTACCGAGGCCTCGAGAAGGTCAACCAGGAATGGCGCTGGATTTGCGCGGCCTACAATCTGCGCCTCCTGCTGCGCCGCGACGCCAAACCGGCCGCCCGCGGGGCGAAGCGCGGCCCGAAGCCTCCGGGCCATCCGCCCCAAAGCCGCCGTCGGCTCGCCGCGGCGCTCGAATTCGCGGTTTCGGCCCTCCGGCTCGCCAGGGCGCCGGGGGCGACGCCGTGCGCCGCCTGAGCGAAGCGCGCGCCGCCGGCCCGGAGGCGCTGGTGGGACGCCCACAGAACGGCCGGGCGGGAATAAGTCGACAGCCCCTGAAACGAGGGGTTAATGAAAAGCCTCCCCTCTTGAATGCAATTCCCGGCTGAAAAGCAGGGCCTACGGTCAGCCGCCAAGGCGATCCAGTTATAGAAGCGGCAGCAGGGTCAAGACGCGCCCCCTTATATATCGCGGCATAAATAATGCAACAACGCCACCTGATGAAAGTCCCGTCAGTATTAGCAATTCCTCGAGGGTGGCATTGCATTATTCATGCCGCGATCGGTAACGAGACACCCTGAGCGTCATAGTGGACGCCCATGGGCTACGCCACTTCGACGCGCGCGGGCAGTTTGTTCACATCCCGCAAGGGAAAGACCTCGATTCTCTCATCGACCGGGTAGCGGCGCTGTCCCGGATAGATCAGCCAGAGGCGTTCGAGGCCGAGGGCCTCGAGCGCGGTTCGCATGGATCGCGTCACTTCGGGGGCTTCGCTGAATTTGAACTCCATGCCGTAGCGCCGCCCCCGTGTGATGAAGAACAGGTCGATTTCCGCCCCGCCGTGCGCGCCCCAGAAGTAGGCCTGCGCGGGCCGCAGCGCCCGGAGGCATTGTTCGAGCGCAAAGCCCTCCCACGACGCTCCCACCTTGGGATGCCCCTGAAGGCTGTGCAGGTCCGGCAGGCTGAGGAGGGTGTGGAGAATGCCCGAATCGCGGAAGTAGACCTTGGGCGCCTTGACCTGGCGCTTGCCGAGGTTCTCATGCCACGGTTGGAGCTGCCGCACCATGAAGGTCCCGGAAAGGATATCAAGGTAGGACCGCACGGTCTTGTCCGACAGACCCATGGACCGTCCCAGTTCCGAGGCGTTCCAGGTTTGGCCGTGGTAGTGCGCCAACATGGTCCAGAATCGGCGCATGGCCGCCGAGGCGATCGAAATCCCCAGGTGGGGAATGTCGCGCTCCAGAAACGTGCGGACAAACCCTTCGCGCCATGTCGCGCTATCCTCGTCGGAGTCGGCCAGGAAGGACCGGGGAAAGCCGCCACGCAGCCAAAGGCTCGCCAAAGAATCGGCCCCCAGCTCGCGCAGATCGAATCCCGACAGTTCGAGGAACTCCACTCGACCGGCCAGAGTCTCGGAAGCGTTTCGGATCAGCTCCGGCGACGCGCTGCCCAGGATGACGAACCGCGCTCGATTCCGCGGCTGGTCCGCGAGCACGCGCAATACCTGGAACAGGTCGGGTTTTTCCTGAATCTCATCCAGGACGACGATTCCCGACTCGGCGCCCAACGCGAGTTCCGGGTTCTGCAGGCGTCGAAGGTCGGGCTGGGATTCCAGGTCGAAGTAGGTGGCGCGCCGGTGTTCGACAAACATGCGTGCCAGCGTCGTCTTCCCACACTGGCGAGGGCCGAGCAACGCCGTAACGGGCGAACGCCGCACGGCGTCCGCCATCTGCGTCAGGTAGCGCCGCCTTGGAATCATGCCGCAAGCATACCTTGAAATCTCGGATTGTCAATCCGAATTTTTCAGAAAAAGCGGATGTCCTCCTGGGTTACAACTTTGGTTGCGAGGCGGCGGGCGCCAGGCCAAACTTCTCCTTCATCCATCTCGCCATGTCGCGCTGGCCCTCCGTCAGGCCGCCGGGGTAGTCGCTGTCCATGCGGAAGACGCACTCGACCCCGGCCTTGTCCATCCGCTCCTTGAGGTACTTGCCGAAATTGGCGTGGTGGATGTTGCCCGGGACGTTGTTCGCTTCCGTGTAAAGACAGAAGACGGGCGCGTCGTCCTTGGTCAGGTGCGTGACGGGCGAACCCTCTTTGAGGCGCGCGTCGAGATCGGCGTCGACCTTGTCGGTGTCCCAGTTCCACTCCGGAGGCAAGCCGAACAGTTTCTTGATCGCCCCCACGTCGTAGGCGTTGCCGGGAACGATCTTGCGAATTTCGCGCGGATCGTAGGTGAACTGGAGCCCAGTGACCAGGGCGCACGTGATGCGAGTCGATTCGCGCTCGACGGGATCGTCGCTCTTGGGGTTGGCCATGTCGTCGTGGAACGCCAGCCAGACGGAGATGCCCGCCCCCGCCGAGCCGCCGTTGCAGGCGATGCGCTTGGGGTCGATGTTGTATTTCGCGGCGTTGGCGCGCAGGAACTGGATGGCCCGCGCGCAGTCGTGGAATTGGGCGGGAAACTGAGCGACGCCGGACAGGCGATATTCGACGGCGGCGAAGGCGACGCCGGCCTTCATGCACTCGTCGAAGAGGACGGGGCTGAACTGGGATTTGCTGCCGGCGCTGAACCCGCCGCCGTGGATGAAGACCAGGAGCGGCGCCGGCGTATCGGACTTGGCCTTCCACAGGTCGAGGCGGTCGTCGTCGTAGGCGCCGTATTGGACGTTGGCAAAATCGGGCGGGACCTTGCTCCCCAGATTCCCCGGCATGCCGCCTGGCTTGGCCAGCGGGTTCTTGCCGGCGGGCGCCGAGCCGGGGCGTTGTCCCATCATCTTCATCATTCCTCCCGTGTTTTTGGACGCGGGGCCGGCGGCGGGGGCCTTCCCCCCGGGCCGAGCCGTCCCGCGTTCCTTTGAAGTTTCCTGCGCGCCGGCGAGCGACGCCGACAACGCGAACGCGCCGAGCAACGCCGCGGCCGCCAGCGCAGAGGCTCCGGTCTTCATCGTCCTTTACCTCCAGGGGAAATTGTTCTTCAGTCGAATGCGACGCAGAGCATGCCATTCCGTGGGAGTAGGATCAAATCCGTTTAGCATGGCGAGGCGTTCGCAGACCGAACCGTCCCCGCCCCAAGAACCGCCCTTTGCGCTCCATGGCAGGTTGAGACGGGTGTCGAATCGGCAACCAGCGGGGCCAGATCGTATTCCGGGCGCCGCGCCTTGAGGGGCTGAAGAACGGCGGCCGCCAAGTCCGTGCAACTGCCGGCCGGCTCGGCGGGAATCCAGCGGGCGCCGTGGTCGCGCACGAGGGAATCGGCCGCTTCGGCGAAACCGTGGAAACTCCGCATTATAGCGACAACTTCCGGATGCGCCCCATCTCTACGGAACGGCGAAGAACGCGCGCCGTTCGCCCCGCACGGGTTGAATTCAATAGCGTAGCCCGGACTTCCCACCAAACCAACGAGAGATGGCGCTCCGAGTGGCTTCAGAAGTTTCTCCGGCGACGCAACCTCATTCCAGCGGTTCGCCGGTGAGGAAATGCCGGAGGTCCTTCCAATATTCCGGCGCCAAGAGGAACAGCGCCCCGCCATACACGAGGACGCCGAGGGGAACGCACACGGCGATTCGCGCCTCCATGCCCGCGCCCCAATGGACGAGCGCGGTTTTCACCAGCAGCACGACCCCGGTCATAACCGCGCAAGCCATCGCCGGCCTGGCGATATGCGCCAGGAGGCGCGAGAGGCGGATCGGCGCGAGGCGGCCCAAAACCAGCACCCACGCGGGCGCGGAGACGAGGCTGAACGCGATCTGCGCCCAGATGACGCACAGGATGCCGAATCGCGAGGCCGCGACAAGGATCGGCGGCAGCAGGCAAAGAATGAGGGCGTTCCCCAGCAGCCCGATATCCGATCGCTTCTTCGAATACAGCACGGCGCCGGTGGTCGAGCCCAGCGACAGGATCACGGGCAAGAAACACAAGGCTCGCAGCGCCGGAATCGCCGAGGCCTTGGCCGGCGAGAAAAACACGAGGACGATCTCCGGCGCCAGCGCCCACAGGCCCATCATCGCCGGCGCCAGAATGGCGAACGTCCATTTCGTGCAGTTGTAATAACCTCGCGCGAACCGCCGCTCATCGTGTTGGAGCAACGACAAGCTGGGGAAGAAGACCCGGACCAGAACCGCGGTCAATCGTTGCACGGGCTGGTTGACGATCAGGTAGGCGAACGTGTAGATGCCGAACTGGCTGACGCCCAGCATCTTAGGAATGATCCAATTAGGCGAGTACATGGCGATGTAGTTGACGATCCGTTCGCCCGTCAAGAACAGGCCGAACGGAAGAAACGCGGCGGTCTCTCTCAGACGGCGCGCATCCCTCCACGTCGGCCTCCAACGGGCGTTCATCCACAGAATGGCGCTTTCCAGGGAATAGCGCAGGATTGTCGCGATGACGTACGCCATCGGCCCGCGCCCGGCCAGAGCCAGGCCGCTGGCGATGATCACCTGCGTCATGGCGCCCGTGGCTTCGATCATGCTGAGGCGCCGGTACTGGAGGCCCTTCTGGAGCAAGGCGCGATGAATTCCCCCGATCGCCTGCATGACCAGCGACAAGGACGCCCAGCGAAGGAGCCAAATCAGGTCGCTCGTGTGATAGAAGCCGGCATAAAGCGGCGCGCCGACGGCCAATAGGGCCGCGAAGCCCGCGCCGCCGACGACATTGAGCAGGAACAGCCCGAGCAGAGCTCCCGAGCTGATTTTGGGGGCCTGAATGACCGACGCGCTGACCCCGAGCTCGCCGATCAGGATCAGGAAATTGGTCACCACCATGATATGGCCGATGAGGCCGAAATCCGCGTTGGAGAAATGGCGGCTCAACACGGCCATCAGGACAAACTGGCTCACCGTCGAAACGGCCGTGGCCAGGGCATTCCACCCGACGGCGAACGCGACGCGGCGTTTCAGGGACGTCTCAGCGGTCATGGGATCGGCCTGTAGGAGTGGAACGAATCCGGATCATCGGAGCCGCCGGGCCTTCCACCATCTCGCGCATCGGGACATCAGGCCGGCCCGGGTCCATCGGCGAGACGCCATCACTTCGGGGTCCGGCTTGCGCCAGACGCGCGGAATTCCGTGAAGATCCTTCATGTCCACGGCGTGCGCGTGAAACTCCAGATCGAAGCCATGCGCTTCCAGGCAGCGATCCAGGATCAATCGGTTCTTCGGCCCGGGCCCTTCGTGATCGCGGACGTACAGCGCGCCGCCGGGCCGCAACACCCGCCAGAAGACGTCCAGGATATGAAGGAGAAGTTTCGGACTCAACTCCTGCAGAACCTGCACACAGACAACCATGTCGAAGAACCCCGAGGGCAGGAGATCGTGGCGCCACGTCGGCAAGTGGTAGACGCCGGGTTCCTCACGCACGCGGAATGGGGAGGCGGCGAGGACATAATCCGAATACGACGAACGGAGATGCGAGTAATATAAGTGCTGCAAGCAGTACGAGAGCGGAATGGCGTCCATAGCCACATAGACAATCTCCGGATGGCGCTGCGTCCAGAGGTTCGCCTGCCGGCCATATCCCGCGCCAAAATCAAGGATACGTTTCACCGTGTATCGCTCGGGCACGGGATACAAGTTCTGGAGAATGTAGTCCTGGGCGTTGTATCGGCCAATGGAACGCCGGTAAGAATCCCAGTCGTATGTCAGCGCATGGCGCTCCAGCAGCGACTGGTCGAAACGCAGACTCATGTCGATGAGAGGTTCAACGGATTCGTGGCGGAAGTAGTCGGGCAGCGCAGAGGCCGCGCACCAGTTGAACCACCGGACGAGATCCGCCGGGCCGCCATACGTGTAGAAGTCCTGGGGCAATTCGCCGGCATATCTCTCCCCCCGGCGCCGTCGAACGTCCTGATATTGCCACGCGCAGAGCCATTGCGGGGCGAACCGGCGCTCATCGCGGGCATAGGCGCCGCGGAACTGGTCGAGAATGTCGGGCGCGTATTCCATCGTGTCCGTGTCTCATGCCGGGGAGACGGCGCCCGGCTCATCCGAACGGCGCGCCGCAGCTACGGGAGCGCCGCTCAGAGAACGGGCTTGCCTGCCGCACGTCCGCTTGGGAGGGCCAACGCCCGATGACGACCCCTTTACGGCCGCCTCTTCCGAGCGACGACGATCAGCGACTGCGGCCGCCCCGTCTTGGGCGCCACATAGCCGACCTCATAGCGAAGCAGATAATTCAAAATGTCCCATCCGGCCCTCAGGATTCCTCCTGCCCGCGGCCGTTCGCGCAGCGGCTCCCGCCGGCCGGCCGAAGCGCTTCTCCCCCTCTGGCGCCGGACCCAATCCCGGATTCCCTTCACTATATGGGCGACCATGTATTCCGGCAAGACGGAATACCGGAACACTCGTTTGACGTCGAACCCCGTCCTGTCCAGCAGATCCCCGATATGGCGCGCGCCGAAAAAGAAAAGGTGATCGGGATACTGAAAGGGCTGGATCCGCCGGTAACGCCGTTCGGCCACTTCCGCGAAATTCCCGGTCTCAAAGACCAGCCATCCCCCGTCTCGGAGCCGTTTGCGCATGGCGCGAAACTCAGACATCGGGTCCGGGAAGTGGCTCAACACGTCGCAATGGTAGACCAGGTCGAACGGCTTTCCTTCGAAAGGAACGCAGGGCGACCGCGGGTCCGCGCACGGGATGTGCAACGTGTTCCGAATGAATTCGGCTTGCGCGGGGTTGCTCTCGATGGCGTACGGCTCGAACCCGACCTTCCGCGCTTCATCCAGGAAGTACCCCGCCCCCGCGCCGATCTCCAGGGCCGCTCCTCGACGGACATACCGCCTGATGATTCGCAACGCATGCCGGGCATACAGTCTCTTCAGGAACTCCGCGCGGATGTGGGTTTCCGCGGATACAAAGGCGGCGTCGTGTCCATAGCGATCCGCGGTTTCGCCGCTTGACGGGCGCGGAGAGACGTAGATCAGCCCGCACTGTGGACATCGCCGGCCCGTGTAGCCGTTCTCGACAATGACAATGTCGCGACTCGCCACGGCGCAGAAGATGCACTGAATCTCTTCCATCCATGGTTCCTGGTGTCCGGCGCTTCCGGCAAACCTCTTAAACACACGAAAAACCGCTACTTCAGCGCCGCCGTGATGAAGCGAAACAATTCCGCGGCCCGGACCGGCTCGCGGTTGCCGAGGATGTTCGCCGCCAGGGCGCCGACGCAGTTGGCCACGAACGGCAGGAGTTCCGCCGGCAGCCCTTCCTGGCGCGCCCACAGCGAGGTGACGGCCAGCACCGCGTCGCCCGCGCCCACCGTGTCCACCGTTTTGGTCGTCATCGCCGGCGCCTGGAACACGCGGCCATGGTCGAAGAACGCGTCGCCGTTCACCCCCAGGGTGATGTTGATCCGCGCGCAGCCGACTTCCCGCGCCAGGCGGCCCGTCAGTTCCTCGGTCGTTGCGAAGCGGTCCTGGAACGGCAGGCGCAGTTCCTTTTCGTCGATCGACACGTAGTCCACCCCGCGGTACTTCGTCACCAGGTTGAAACCGAAGTTGGCGCAGTTCTTCTGCTCGTTGACCGCCTTGAACACCGGCTGCCGCGCGATGGCCTCCCGGACAATCGGCGCGATGAACCCGTGGCCGAAGTCGGCGATGAGCAGCAGATCGTAGTTCCGCGCGGTTTGATCGAGATGCGCGGCGACTTCGCGGGCCAGCGTCTCGTCCAGCGGCGAGTCGTTCAGGTACTGAATCTCGAAGATCTTGCGGTTCTCGAAGTGCTCGAGGTAGCGCCGCTTGAGCGTCGTGGGCGAGTCCGGCCGCGTGAAGAACCGCCGCTTCACCTGCTTGTCCAGATGGTCGGCGATGAACGGCTCGAAGGAGTTGATGTCGCCCAGCACGGAGACGAGTCCGACCTCGCCGGCGAAGTTGGCCAGATGGTTCGCCACCGCCAGCGCGCCGCCGGGAAACCGCAGGGTCTCCTGGTAGCGCGCGGCCACGATGGGCGCCTTCTCCACTTTCCCCATCGCCACGCAGTAGCTGTATTCGTCGATGATCGTGTCGCCGACCACGAGGACTTTGAGATCGCCCAGGCCGCGGATCAGCCGGATCACGTCGTCGGGCGTGTAGTCGCGTTTCAGCCGCGCCAGGTATTCGCGCGTCTGTTCGGGATAGACGTTGAAGAACTCGTTGAGAATCTGCGTGGAGGAGAAGGTGATCTCGCCGGTCAGCAGCAGATCGCCGCCGACGCTCTTGATCGCCTCCTCTTCGCCGAGAATGAAGCCGGCCACGTCGCGGCCGCGGTCGGCGAATTCATTGCCCTTGGCGAAGAAACTCGGCTTCAGGAGGCGGATCGTTTTCTCCGCCGTCTGCCATCGGTTCGCCGCGACGTAGTCGACGCATTCCAGGGAGGCCAGCGACTCCATCCGCACGGACAGCGGGAACACCGGGCGGTTCGGCCCCTTCTTCACGAATTCGTCGGGGGTGACGGTGACGATCAGCGCGTCGCCGCGCCGCCGGGCGGCCTCGAGGTGCTTGATGTGGCCGGGATGCATGAGGTCGAACGTCCCGTGGCACTGGACGACGACCTTGCCTTGCGCCTTGAGCGCGGCCACGATCCCCGCCAGCTCCTCCAATTCCTTGATCTTCTCTTCGGTTCTCACGAGAGCGCCTCCCAAATCGCCGCGGCGACGTATTCGATGTCTTCGCGCGCCAGCCCCTGGTGCACGGGCAGGCTGAGGATCTCCTTCGCCTGGCGCTCCGTTTGGGGGAAATCGCCCGGTTTGCAGCCCAGGTCTTTCGCCGCTTCCTGCAAGTGGATGGGGATGGGGTAGTGCACTTTGGCGTCGACGCCGCGGTCGGCCAACGCCCCTCGCAGGGAGTCGCGGCGTTTCGCGCGGATGACATACGTATGGTAGACCGCCTTTTCGTGCGGCTTGTCCGCGGGCGCATAGTCGACGATTCCGTGGAGCAGCCGCGTGTAGAGCTGCGCATGTCCGCGCCGGATGTCGTTCCACGTGTCGAGGTATTTCAGTTTCACGTTGAGCAGCGCCGCCTGCACCGTGTCCAGGCGCGAGTGGGCGGCGAACTCCACGCAGTGGTCGCGATCGCGCAGCCCCAGGTTGCGCAATACGCGCACCCGCTCGGCGAGTCGCGGATCGCTGGTGGCCAGCGCCCCGCCGTCGCCGCAGGCGCTGAGGGTTTTCAACGGATGAAAGCTGAAGCAGCCGACGCCGAACGAGCCGACTTTGCGGCCGCGGTATTCGGCGCCGGCCGCCTGCGCCGCGTCTTCGATGAGGTGGAGGCCCTTCCTTCGGCACAAGTCCACCAGCGCGTCCATGTCCGCGGGCCGACCGGTCAGGTGGACGGCGACGACCGCCTTGGTGTGCGGCGTGATCGCCTTCTCAACCGCGTCGGGGTCAATGTTGTAATCGTCGCGCACGTCGGCGAAGACGGGCCGCGCGCCCGCCAGCGCGATCGCCGCGGCGGAGGCCACAAACGAGTTGGGCGCGGTGATCGCCTCATCGCCCGCGCCCACGCCCAGCGCGCGCAACGCCAGCGTGAGGGCGTCGGTGCCGGAGCGCAGCGCCACCACGTGGGGCGCGCCGCAATACTCGGCGAAGTTGCGCTCAAACGTCGCCACCTCTTCGCCGAGAATGAAATCGCCGCGCAGCAGCACCTTCTCGATCGCCGCCAGGATCTCGTCCTTGATCGGCGCGTGCTGGCCAGCCAGATCCACGTAGGGAACGCGCCGCGCCGCGCCGCTCGATGCGTTCATCGCCCCCTCCCATCCGAGAGTCCGTAGCGCGACCTTTCGATCGTAGCCCTCGTAAACGCCTAATAGGACTTATAGGACCTATACGACCTATACGTCCACGCCCGATGCGTCCTATACGACCCAAAGGTCGCGCTCCAAACCGGCGCTCTGGGAACGGCGCCGCAACGAAGCCTTCGCTATTCCAGGAACCCGATGTCGCGCAGGGGCCAGTAACGCAGGAAGGCCTTGCCCTTGATGTTCGCCAGCGGAATGCTCCCCCAGTAGCGCCCGTCGTAGCTGTGGTCGGTGTTGTCGCCCAGCGGAAGCGCCCGGCCGGGAGGAACCGTGCAGCGGGTGAAGCGGACAATGGGGCCGCGAACGGGCGCGTATTCATTTTCCGGCGGCGCGGGACGAACGATCTGGCTGCCATCGACCAGCGACTGGTAGCGCAGTTCCTGAAACGGCGGCGGCTCGTCCACCAGGCGGCCATCGATGAGCAGGCGCCCTTTGCCGTCGTCGATCTTCTCCAGCGGCGGCGCGGCGAACGACACCTCGTCGCCGGGAAGGCCCGGAGGAAGGGCCGGATGTCCATGTTCAGAGAGTCGAGGGGATGTTCGCCTTCGTATTGCCATTTGTCGCCGCGGCGGAGAAACACTTGGACAGAGCGCTCGCCGAAGGACGTGGGCGGCTCCTTCAGGACCAACAGATCGCGGCGCCCATCGTGGTCGTAGTCGATTTCGGCCACCACGTCGCCGACCAGCGTCGGCGTCATGGACCCCGAGGGGATCTTATACAGCTCGACGTCGAAGACGCGGATGAACATCGCCAACACGTAGGCGATTACAATGGCGTCGACCCATTCGCGCGCCGCGCGCCCCGTGCTGCGCGGCGCCGCGATCGCTTGCGGAGACGCGTCGGGTTTGGGGGAGGTTCGGTGAGGACGGGGCATGGGGATCCAGGGTTTTCGATTTTGGATTGTCGATTTTGAATTTGGGCCGCGTGGATCAGATTTGGCGTCTGAGTTCGTAGTCCCGCCTTCAGGCGGTCTTG
>JAPLSS010000025.1 GCA_026398515.1 Candidatus Sumerlaeota bacterium
TCCAGGATCACGCCCCGCGGGGTGTTCTTCACCCAGCCGCCGATAGACAGCGACGACGCCAGCCGATGCGCGAACGGGCGAAACCCCACGCCCTGCACCGTGCCGCGAATCTCAATCCGCCGGCGTTCTCCGGAACCGCCTTTCCTCTTCACCGCACGTCCACGCTCAGTTTGATGTCCAAATCGCTCAGCTTGTTGTACAGCGTTTTGTTCGAGATGCCCAGCAGGCGCGCGGCTTCGGCCTTGTTCCCGACGGTCTTGCGCAGGGCGCGGACGATGGCCTCGCGCTGGGCCATGGCGGTGGCCTCGTCGAGCGTGAGGATGCCGTCGGGCAGCGCGATCGGCTCGGCGGAGGCCGCTTCCCGTTCCCGTTTCCCTCCGGCGGCCGGGATTTGCGACGGGGCGATGAGATTCGGATCGCCGAGGATGGTCGCGCGCTCAATGCTGTTCTCCAGCTCGCGAATGTTGCCGCGCCATTCATAGGACTGAATGCGGGCCATCGTGTCGTCGGGGACCTCAAGGGGCCGGGCGTTGTTCTTCGCAGCGGCGCGGGCGACGAAAAACCGCGCCAGTTCGGGGATGTCGCCCCGGCGTTCGCGCAGCGGCGGCAAAAAGATCGTCGCCACGTTCAGCCGGAAATAGAGATCCTCGCGGAACTCGCCGTCGGCCACCGCGGCTTCCAGGTCGCGGTTGGTGGCGGCGATGACGCGCACGTCGACGCGGATCTCCTTTTCGCCGCCGATGCGCATGAAGACCCGTTCCTGCAACACGCGCAGCAGCTTGACCTGCATGCCCGGGGGCATGTCGCCGATCTCGTCGAGGAAAATCGTGCCGCCGTCGGCCAGTTCGAACTTGCCGCGCTTGACGTTGTAGGCGCCGGTGAAGGCCCCCTTCTCAAAGCAGAAGAATTCGCTTTCCAGCAGGGTGTCGGGGAGCGCCGAGCAGTTGACCGCGATGAACGGCCCGTCCTTGCGCGGCCCGTTGCAATGGATGGCCTGCGCGACGAGTTCCTTGCCGGTGCCGCTTTCGCCGCGGATGAGGACGGCGGCGTCGGTGCGCGCGATTTTCTGCACCATGTCGAAGATGTGGCGGAACTTCTCGTCCTGGCCGACGATCTGGATCGTTTGGCCGCGGCTGTCCTCGAACTGCGGCCCCGACCATTGGATCTTGGAGACGAGCGAGGCGGCCTCCAGGCACTTGCTGACGGTCTGGATGATCCGGCTGACGTCGAACGGCTTGATGATAAAGTCGAAGGCGCCGAGGCGCATCGCCTCCACCGCCGTGTCGATGGTGCCGTAAGCGGTGATCATGATGATGGGCACGGGGGTGGTGAGGTCGCGCGTGCGGCGCAGGACTTCGAGGCCGGAGATGCCGGGAAGGCTCAGGTCGAGGATGCAGGCGTCGAACGGCTCCTGGGCCATCTTCTCCAGCGCCGTTTCGCCGTCGCCGCAGGGGATGGCGTCGATGCGCCGGTCGCGCAGGATGTCGCGCAGCATCTCGCGCATGTTCTTCTCGTCGTCGACGATGAGGACCTTGTTCATGGCGGCTTCCCTTTTTCGATCCCGATAGACTATCCCTTCCCCGATGGTCCTGTCAAAGGGCGGATGGGTCTTAAAGACGGCATGGACGAAATGGACGGGATAGACGAGGTGGACGGGACGGACTGAATGGACGAGATGAACGCATTCAGTCCATCCGGTCCATTGCGTCCATCCTGTCCATTTCGTCCATGCCGTCCGCTTGAGAGAACGGCCGAAGCCGTCACTACGAACTCAAGGCGCCGCCGAAAGGTCGCCCCACGAACTCACGGCGCCACCGAGCACGACGCCATCGCGAACGCGCTCTCCGCGTGGGGGGCGGGCCAGCCCTTGGCCTTGATGAAGAACGTATATTCGCCCGGGGCGAGCCGAAACCCGGCCCACCCTTCCTTGAAGCTCGCCGCTTGAGGCCGGTAGCAGTCGCCGCCGTAATCGACGAAATGCCACAGGGCGTCGCCGCCGGGTCCATCGACGGAGACGAAGCCCCGGCCCTGTCTGCCGACGATGATCTGGTAGAGCCAGGTTCCATAGATGTCGGGTTTCCAGCGCAGTTCCACCTGCCGCGGCGCGTTGGGCGGCCCGCCGCCGTCCGGGGCCTTCTCCTTGACTTGCGCCCGGACGCCCTGCGGCGTATGCGGCGCGCCGCTGTATAGGATCCCCGTCCACGGATTGGGGCACTCTCGCCATTCGCCCTGGAGGCCCTGGCTGGCGATCCAGACGTGGTAGCCGCCCGAGAAATGCAAAACTATGTCGCCGCTCGATGCCCGCGGGGAAAAGGGAAACCACATCGTGTTGTTCAGGCCGCGCTGGACCCAGTCCTCCGCGTACATGTCGTAGGCCCAACCGATAAACTGGAACGGAACGGCGGAACACGTCCACGCAAGGTGGACCGACCCATCTCCAGTGTCTTTGGCGCTGTC
>JAPLSS010000173.1 GCA_026398515.1 Candidatus Sumerlaeota bacterium
GGCTGGACCCCATGAACTTGAACGCGCCGGTCGCCCGGACTCGTCCCATGAGGCGCTACACGCTGAACAGGCAATTGGCGTGGAAGGCTCCTTTCATCCTTCAAGATCGAGAGGGCTTTTCTCGGCATACGGACACCCTACGTAGCCCGGGTTTCTCACCAAGAGGGCGTTTTGCGTGGCGTGGGCTGCCAGCCCGCGCATTCTTTCGTTTCTGAGCATCTTGCGCAGGCTGGCAGCCCGCGCCACGCCAAACGCCCTCTCTTGCTAACGTGGTGAGAAATGCGGGCTGAGTCCTTGTTACACACGGTCAGTCTTCGTTCGTAACCCCTCAGCGCGCCTCGCCCCTGACAAAGCAGCAGCCGCTCAACCGACAATCGCCTATCAACAATCAGCTATCCCTTGGCGCTCCTCGCCTCCGAGCATGCAGCAGCCGTCCAATCGGCAATCGGCAATCGACATTCGGCAATCCCCTACGCCCCGAACCTTGTCTCATTCGTCAGGTCCGGAATCCGGCCTTCGAGCAACTCGCTCAGCGCGTGCAGAATCGTCTTCGCCGAGGGCGGGCAGCCGGGGATGTGAAGATCCACCTTCACGATTTCGTGCACCGGCACGACCCACGAGCGCAACGCCGGCACGGTCTGCGTCGGGACTTGCGCGTTCAGCGGCGCGCCGTCGAGATACGCCATCTTCAGGCACGCCTCCGTCCCGAAGTGGTTGCGCATCGAAGGGACATTGCCCGTCACCGCGCAGTCGCCCAGCGCCGCCAACACCTTGGTGCGCGACCGAACTACCGTAATCTTTTCCACGTCGGCTTCCGTGCCGACCGCGCCTTCGACGAGCGTGATGTCCACGCCCTCGGGAAACACCTTCGCGTCGACGAACGGACCATAGACCAGGTCGGCCTTCTCGCCGACGGTCAACAGCGCTTCGTCCAAGTCGAGGAACGACATGTGGCAGCCGGAGCAGCCGTCGAGCCAGATCGTGGCCAGTCGCTTCTTGTTCATTCGCGCGGCTCCCGCATTTGCTTGAGGTAGGGAAGGAACTGGCGGCGTTTGACCATCTCCGCCACCGATTTGTCTTTCTCGAACAGCGCCCCCGTCGGGCAGACGTGCACGCACTTGCCGCAACTGGTGCAGCTCTCCGACGTGCCCCACTCCTGCGCCAGGTCGGTGATGACCCGCGACTGCCACCCCCGCGCCATCACGTCCCAGGTGTGCGCGCCTTCGATTTCATCGCACACGCGCACGCAGCGGGTGCACAGGATGCAGCGGTTGTGGTCGACGACGAAGCGCCGGTGCGTGGCGTCGACCTCCAGGCGCGGATGCAGGTAAGGGACGCGCACCGAGGTGACCCCGTGCTGCTGCGCGAACGACTGCAGTTCGCAATGGCCGTTGGATACACACACCGAGCAGATGTGGTTGCGTTCGGAGAACAGGAATTCCAAGACCATCCGCCGGTATTTGCGCAGGCGTTCGGAGTCGGTCTTGACCTCCATGCCTTCGGCCACCGGGGTGACGCAGGCCGGCAGGAGCCGCCGGCTGCCGGCGATCTCCACCAGGCACATGCGGCAGGCGCCGATCGGCCCCAAGCCGTCCAGGTGGCACAGGGTCGGGATGGCGATGCCGTTCTCGCGCGCGACCTGGAGAATGGTCTCGCCTTCGCGGGCGCCAACCGGCCGCCCGTCGATCGTCAGAGTGCGGATGCGGACCTCTTGCGGCATGGAACTGCTCCTTGGTTGGCGAATGCGGAATGCGGAATGCGGAGTGCGGAATGCGGAATCAAGAATGCAAAATGCGTAGAACAAGCAGTCTCGTGCGATCGTCCTACGAAGCTCGTCTTTCAACATTCCGCATTCCGCACTCCGCATTCCGAATTCGGCAATCGGCAATTCTCCTATCCTTTCAATAGCGCATCATATTCATTCCGAAAGTGCTTCAACGTGCTCAACACCGGGTTCGGCGCGGCGATTCCCAGGCCGCACAAACTGGTGTTGCGCACCATGTCGCTCAACTCCTCGAGCAGCGCCACGTCGCCGGCGGTCCCTTCGCCGCGCGCGATCTTCGTGAGCAAGCCGTGCATCTGCACCGTCCCCACGCGGCAGGGGACGCACTTGCCGCACGACTCGCTCATGCTGAACTCCATGAAGTAGCGCGCCACGTCGACCATCGACGACGTGTCGTCCAGCACGATCATCCCGCCGGAGCCCATGATCGAGACGACCTCGGCCAGCGACTCGTAGTCCACCGGCATGTCGAGGAATGGCGCGGGAATGCACCCGCCCGACGGCCCGCCCGTCTGCACCGCCTTGAACCGGCCGTCGCCGACCACTCCCCCGCCGATGTCGTAGATGATGTCGCGCAGGCGAATCCCCATCGGCACTTCGATCAGGCCGGTGTTCTTGATGCGCCCCGCCAGCGCGAAGACCTTGGTGCCCTTGCTCTTCTCCGTGCCGATGGAGGCCAGCCAGGCGCCGCCGTGGCGGATGATCGACGGGATGTTGGCGAACGTCTCGACGTTGTTGATCAACGTGGAATGGCCCCACAGCCCGCGCTCCGCCGGATAGGGCGGGCGGGCGCGCGGCTGCCCCCGCTTGCCTTCGATCGACGCGATGAGCGCGGTCTCCTCGCCGCAAACGAACGCGCCCGCGCCCAAGCGCAGATCGACGCTGAAATCGAACGTCATCCGTCCGACCCGCCGCCCCAGCGCGCCCATCTGGTTCGCCTGGCGCAACGCCTTTTCCAGCCGCTTGATGGCCAACGGATACTCGGCGCGGACGTAAATGTAGCCGTACTTCGCCCCGACCGCGTAGGCCGCGATGGCCATCCCCTCCAAGACGCGGTGGGGATCGCTTTCCAGGACGCTGCGATCCATGAACGCCCCGGGGTCGCCTTCGTCGGCGTTGCAGATGACGAACTTGTTCTCGCCGGAGGCCTTGGCCACCGTCGACCACTTCAATCCCGTCGGATAGCCCGCGCCGCCCCGTCCGCGCAAGCCGCTGCGGTGGACTTCGTCAATGACCTCGGTCGGCGACATCATTGCCAAGACCTTGAATAGCGACGAATAGCCGCCCGCCGCGACGTAGTCTTCGATGCGTTCGGGATCGATCGCGCCGGAGTTCTCCAAGACGATTTTCGTCTGGCGCGAGAAGAACGGCTGGTCGGTCGGAAGCAGGAGGCGCCGCACCGGCTCGCCCTCCAAGCTGTCGACCAGCGCGGGGGCGTCCTCCGGCGTCACGGTTTGATACATCGTCGGGCGTCCGCCGGAGACGACCGCGACGAGCGGCCCCTGGCAGCATAGGCCCATGCAGCCGACTCCGCGCGCCCGGCACCGCCCTTCGAGGCCGCGCGCCTTGACCTCGCCCTGGAGCGCTTCGAGGACCTTGTCGCCGCGGTTCGACAGGCAACCGGCGGCCACGCAGACATTGATCGTGTGCGGGAACTGCCTCGCCGCCTCTTGTTCGCGCTGCGCGATCTCTTCCAGTTCGTCAATCATAATCCCCTTCTCCAGTGGCCGGGCAGCCTTGTGCTCGAATCCGTTCGCCAGAGCCCGAGGCCGGCTCAGTCGGCCCCGGCAGGGCCAGCCTACTCGGGCATCATGAGGCGCGCCTCCAGCCGGACAGCCGGTCCGCCAGGCGATCGGCGCTCAGCCGTCCGAGCAGTTCCCGGTCGAGCACCGCCACGGGCGCCAGGCCGCACGAGCCGACGCAGTGGGCCTGCAACAGCGAGATCTGGCCATCCGCGGACGTTTCGCCCGGCGCCAACCCGAAGCGCTCCTTGACGGCGGCCAGGAGTTTTTGCGCGCCGTTGACGTGGCAGGCCGTGCCGGTGCACACGACGCAGGTGTGCTCGCCCGGCGGCTTCATGGCGAAATAGTGATAGAAGGTCGCCACGCCGTACACGGCGCTGAGCGGCGCCCGCAGCGCCCGGGCGACGTAGCGCAGGCTGTCCTTGTCAAGAAAGCCGAAGGCCGATTGCGCGGCGTGGAGGACCTCGATCAACGCGCTGGCCCTGTAGCCGCAACGCCGCATCGCGCCGTCCACCAGACGCCAGCGTTTGTCGTCGGTGGGAGGAGCGACCGATCCGCTGATCACGGGCATAAGCGACGCCTTTCGATCCGCCAACGCGCCACGGCGCAATCATCAAGGGCGGGATGGTAGCCGGATGGGAAGGCATCCGCAAGAAGAGTCGTTTGCGGTTCGTGGCGCAGGGGTTCCTGGGAGCGCCGCCCCATATATTGAAGCTACATCGCGGGATGCACCCATCGAAAATCCAAAATCAAAAATGCTATTGACCTTTCCCTCATGGGAGGGGCAACCTCGGATTTCTTTCGTTCTTCTCCAAGTTGACGATTCGTGTACAGGATCATATATGGGCTGTGATCGTGTTGCGATCCGGGCGTTCGCCAAGGTGAATTTGTATTTGCGGATCCTTGGGCGCCGAAGCGATGGCTATCACGAGATCGAGACCGTGATGCATCCCGTGGGCTTGTGCGACGAGCTCCACGTGGAACGGCATCCGGAAAGGATGGCTCTGAAGTGCGAGTCCCCCGAAGCGCCGGCCGGGAATGACAATACAGTTTGTCGAGCGTGGGAAGCGCTCAGGCGCTTGCGCCCGACACAGGTCGGAGGATGCGAAATCGCCTTGCGCAAAGGCATCCCCGCGCGCGCCGGACTCGGGGGGGCCAGCGCCGACGCCGCCGCCGCGCTGCTCGCGCTGAACCGGCTGTTCGGCCTCGATCTCGACGAGCCGCAATTGCACGGCCTGGCCGCCGAGATCGGCTCCGACGTTCCGTTTTTCCTCGGCGCCGGAGCGGCCGTGGCCCGTGGACGGGGGGAACGGATCCGCGGCCTGCCCGGTTCGCTGTCGGGGCTGCTGGCGATCGCGGTGTCGAACCGCGGCGTTTCGACCGCCGATGCCTACGCCCTCTATCGGCCGGACCCGTCGGACCAGGGGCGGTCGGCGGACGCGATGGAGGCGGCGGTGGCGGCGGGCGACGCGGGCCAGGCGGCGCGGGGGTTGTTCAACGCGTTTGAGCGGCTGATCTTTCCCGTGCGCCCGGACTTGGCGCGAACGAAGGAGGCGCTGGCGCGGGCGGGCGCATCGGGCGTGTTGATGACCGGAAGCGGCTCGGCGGTGTTCGCCATGGGATTGGGTCAGCGAACGGTTGAGGCCCGCGATCTATTCAAGGAAGAGGAGGGTGAAGAAGGGGGGCGGCTGTTTTGGACGTCGTTTCGTCCTTGCCCCTGCGAGTGGGTGTAGTTCGTTGGAGTCTTTGGTGGGAGATCGGCCTCCGGCCTGGCCGGAGCGGTTGGATGTCATCATGAGGGTGGGACCATCCGATGGAACCATTAGCGATTACCGATGTGCGCGTCCGCCGGTATGATCACGGCGATGAAAAGCTGAAAGCGTTTGCCACGGTCACTTTCAACGAGGCGTTTATCGTTTGCGATCTGAAGGTGATCGACGGGCCGAAGGGGCTGTTCGTCGCCATGCCGAGCCGCAAGCGCAAGGACGGCTCGTTTCGCGACATCGCCCATCCGCTGAATCAGCAGTGCCGCGCCGCGATCGAATCGCGGGTTCTGGCGGCGTTTAATGACCTGCTGGTCAGCGGCGGAAACGGCAGCGATCCCGGCGAGGGCGCGGAGATTGACGAGGCCCCGCTGCAGCGCCACGTGGGCTGAAGCGTTTGAGGCGTTTCACGAGGGCGGAGCGCAGCTGTTCAAGAGCGAGACGGTGTGTCGGGGAGGAGCGCGGCGGCTCGCCGCCGCGCTCCCAGAAAACGTGAATCTCCGCGGGCGCGGAGCCGTGGCCTGTCTTCTTGCAATCTTGTGAAATCCCAGCCAAACCTACCGCGTGGCGTAGGCGTTTCAGCCTGCGCGTTGTTCACTCCGCAGTTGGGGCTTCGACAAGTCGTCCAGCCGGCGTTCTGATTGATTCGAAACTCGCAGCCGCGCACGCGGGAAAACCCGCGCCACTAAAACCCCCCTGTCTTCGTTCCACTGCGCGTTTTGCGCAGGAGTTGCGGCCGGCCGTCGCCGTGGCGCGCGAGGTCCACGGCCGAGGCCAGCGCGTCGGGGCCGTCGTCGTGGCGCCCGCGCGGGAACTGCTCCAGTTGCGCGAAAAACTCCTCCGGCAGCGCGCGGTCGAACACCAGCCAGCCGTTGTGGATGAGCGGCTCCAGCGAGGCCACCCGCTCGACTTTCGATCCCCGCGGCGTCAGTTCGCGAAGGGCCAAATCGGCGGCGCTTGCGCCGCGGGCGCGGCGTTCCCGGCGAATGGCTTCGAGCGGCTCGCGGATCAAGCCCTGGAAGCCGACGGCCTCGATGCCGAAGACGGTGTAGTTCCACAGGTCATGCTGGGCGAAGACGCGGCGGGCCTGTTCGCTGGGGGTGGCGCGCTCCAGCCACACGTCCAGCGCGTAGAGCCGCCCGCTCCGGTCGACGCCGACGGTGGCGATGGCGGCGAAATCGCCTTCGCCGCGGCGCGCGCCCTGGCCCATCGCCAGGTCGAGAAAGCCGACGACGCGCAAATCGGCGATGGCCATCCCCTCGCTTCGCCCTTCCTCCACCAACCGGCCCCCTTCGCGGCGGAAGAAACGGAAGGTCGACGGATCGAAGATCGCGGAGTCGGCGCGCAACGGCTCGTTCTGCTTCTCCTTGAAAAACGCGCGGCGCCCGCGCGCGGCCAACTGGACCATGAGATCGTAGTAGTCTTCCTTTTCCGGCCAGAGGACCTCGGCGCCGCGCAGCATTTCGTCGCGCCGGTCGTTGAAGAAGCGGCGGGCCGAGGCCGTGCGCCGCGGGTTGGCCAGGTCGGCGTAGCGCGTTCTCCCTTCGTCCCACAAGTCGGAGCGTTCCGCGAATTTCAGGACCGATGGCCAACGCTTGCTCTCGAAATCGGGCCGCTCCAGAAGGCGGGTCAGCAGGCTGTCGGGATGGAGGATAGTGCCGACGACCTCGACGTCGGTGTAGCGGTCGCCGAGGTTTTCGACCACCTCGCGGAACCAGTCGTAGAGCCGCTCGCGCAGGTCGGCGTTTTCGACCTGTTCGGAATCCTCGGCGTCGTCGAGGAGGACCTTCGTCGGCCGCCATTCGCCCGCGGAAAGGCCGCGCGCCTCGCTGCCGGCGGAGAAGGCGTCGATCTG
>JAPLSS010000856.1 GCA_026398515.1 Candidatus Sumerlaeota bacterium
GGAAGTCGACCTTCTGCGCCTCGGCGGCGGCGATGGCGTGGCGGACGGAGCCCGGCGCGTGGCGCACGTCGGCGTCGGTGAAGACGATCCATTCGCCCGTGGCTTTCGACGCGCCGAAGTGAAGCGCGTGGCACTTGCCCAGCCACCCCTCCGGCACGGGCGGCGCGGGGAAAAGGCGGATGCGTTCATGGCGTTCGGCCAGCGCGCGGACGATCAGCGCCGTGCGATCGGTCGAGCCGTCGTCGACGACGATGACTTCATACTCAGGATAATCGAGGCGGGCGAGGCTTTCGAGCGCCAGGCCGATCTGCGCCTCTTCGTCGCGCGCGGGAACGACGATCGAGACCTTCGGCCAGCGCTCGGGCGCCGGCGCCTCGCGCATGATCCGGGTGAAGACGCGCAGGTTGCGCCACAAGCGCAGCATGGAGATCAGCCATGCGGCCCAGGCGAAAAGGAGGATGCCAAGAAGAATGCGGAATGCCATGAAGACAAGTATCGCGTGAAAGATGAGCGGGGGAGCGTCTTATGTTCGTAGTGACGCCTTTAGGCGTTGCCCCCAACTCAGACAACTCTCCCGAAAATGAGTTCGTAGTCCGGCCTTTAGGCGGTCTTGCGGTTTCCCGGGCCGGATGATTTGCGCGAAGACCGCCTAAAGGCGGGACTACGAACTCAAGGCGTCTCCATTTCATCTTTTCGGGGCGGCCCCAAGGGCCATGAGATGCTCCCCCTCGAAATCACTTCAACAGCGCCGGTTCGAAGCCGGCTTGCTTGGCGTCGCGCAGAATCTGGCGGATGTGGCGTTCGCCGAGAGTCTCCACCACGATCACGATCTCGGTGGTGTCCAGCGCTTTCAGGCCGAAGGCGCGGTTGTGTTGGACCTCCAGGATGTTGGCCCCCAGTTCGCCGAGCATCTGCGCCAGGCGCGCCAACATCCCCGGCCGGTCCGACACGAGGAACCGAATCCGCGCCAGACGCCCCGATTGCGCCAGACCCTGGTTGATGATCCGCGCGATGAGATTCACGTCGATGTTGCCGCCCGAGACGACCAGGCAGACGTTGCGCCCGAGGTTGCCGACCTGCTTCGACAGGAGCGCGGCCAGCGGCAGCGCCCCCGCCCCTTCGACCACGCTCTTGTCCTCTTCGACGTAGAGGAGGACGGCGCGCGCGGTCTCCTCGTCATCGACCTCCACCACTTCGTCGACGAGCGAGCGCGCCACTCGTAGCGCGATCGCTCCCGGCGTCTTGATCTTCACCCCGTCGGCGAAGGTGTCGAGCGACGGCAGGGTCACCGAGGCGTTGGCGCGCAGCGAGCGGCTGAACGCGTTGGCGCCCGTCGGCTCCACCCCGACGATGCGGACGCGCGGGGCGAGGGCTTTCACGGCGATGGCGATGCCGGCAATCAACCCGCCGCCGCCGATCGGAACGATGATCGTATCGACATCGGGCCATTGCTCCAGGATCTCCAGGCCGATGGTCCCCTGGCCGGCGATCACCGTCGGATCGTCAAACGCCGAGACGAAGATCAGGCCCTCGGTTTCGGCCAGGCGGCGCGCCTCCACTTGGCATTCGTCATAGACGTGGCCGTGGAGAATCACCCGCGCGCCCAAGCGGCGCGTGCGCTCGATCTTGTTGATCGGCGCGCCTTCGGGCATGACAATGGTGATGTCGGCGCCGGCGACCCGTCCCGCGTGCGCCATGCCTTGCGCGTGGTTGCCGGCGGACGCGGCGATGAAGCCGCGCGCGCGTTCGGCCTGCGAGGCCGACAGGATCTTGTTCAGCGCGCCGCGGGGCTTGAACGAGCCGGTGCGCTGGGTGTTCTCCATCTTGCTGGCCACCTCGCGGCCGGCCAGCGACGAGAAGTAGTCCGAGCGCTCCAGCGGGGTCTTCCAGATCTTGCCGCTCAGGCGCGCGGCGGCGGCCTGGATGTCCTCCAGCCGGACGGGGAAATCCTGGGCGGAACTGCCACATGCTTCATACGTCATGCGCGCGACCTCTTGCGAGAGCCGGGGTATGGAGTCCCGCCTTCAGGCGGAATGCCTTGGTTACGATTGCAGTCTCGATTCGACTCATTCCGCCTGAAGGCGGGACTCCCTGCCGCGGGAGACTCTATCGTTTCTTGATGGGCCAGTTCGGCAGGCCCGACAATTCCTGGGCGTTGATCTCGAAGCAGCCCTCTTTCGCCGGGTCATACCCATAGCTGTTGATCGCATTGCCGCGGGTGATGTCGAGATAGCCGACCCGCCATCCGTTCGCCTGAAGCGCCTTCACGTCGTCAAGGAAAAGGCGAAAGGTCACGTAGACGTTCGTGCCCGTGAAGCGAAACAGGTCGATTTCCCCGGCGCCGACCCGCACACGCGCGGGTTCGACGCGCGGGTTGTCGATCTCAATGGCCGAGTTCCCGGACAGCACGACCGTGGGCTGCTGCGCGACCCCGACCCGGGGGAGCCGTTCGCTCAGCCGCTCGTAGCGCAAGCGCATGAGCGCATCCGACGGCAGGACGCCCAGGGTCGGCCGGACCCCCAAACGGCGTTCTCCGCTCTCGCCGCCGACGAGGTCGATGGTCGCGATGCCGTGCAGGATCGTCAGGGCGACGATCGCGATCCACCACCGGCGCCCGACCACCCGCGGCAGCCACAGCGCCAGAAACGGCGCGGCGATCACCAGGTAGTCCGACTCATCCGGCAACACCGCGAACAGCAGGCCATAGAGACATAGCGCCACGAACGGAACATCGCCCAGCTGCGCGCGCCACGCCCGCCGGCGTTCCGGCGATGCGAGCGAAGCGAACAGAGCCGCCACGACCGCCGCGGTGGCCAGCGGCCCCAGATAACTGACGCCATGATAGGCGCCCGCCAGGCAATGCCACTTCGTGGAGGCAAAGTCCGAGATCCGGAAGAAGAGAAACTGCACTCCATACTTGAGCAGGAGCGGCGAGTACGCGATCAGACCCGTCAGTCCCGTCGAGAGGCAGAACAGGAGAAACGCCTTCCACCCGCGCCGCTCTCTCCAAATCAGCCACACGAGCGGCAGGGCGAACAGCGCGCTGGTCGAGCGGAACCCCGCGGCGACCCCGACCTCGATGCCCGCGAAGACGTGTCGCTTCTTCAGCATGGCCCAATACGCGACGAGGACGAACAGCAGCGCGAAGTTGTAGTCCATGGTGGTGAACGCGTTCTTGAGCACGTACGGCTGGAGGGCGAAAAACGCCAGCGCCGACCCACGCGCCGGCTCGTCGCGCAGGTTGAGCACCCTCCAGAAGACCAACGCCGCAAACGCCGTCGCGATCAGCGCCGCCGCGTTCGAAGCCGCGCACCCGCCCCACGGGATCAACACCGAACACAGGAATTCCAGCAGCGGGTAGCCGGGCAGACGCGATGGCGTGTAGCCCTGGCCGGATGCCAGGTTCAGCGCGCTCGTCGCCACGAGCCAGGCGTCGTGATCCGCGCCGTAGCCGATCCACAGGAGCGGGACACAGGCGAGCGCGTATACGGCGGCAAGGAAAACGAAAACGCGCGGCCACGCGCGGCGGGTCGGCGAAGCGCTATCGGGGGACGGGATAGAGGCGGCGGCGGACATTGTTCCCGGCTGTGCGATGAGGTGGGAGAGGCGAAGCGACGGGCGCCCCCGGCGCCCGCCGTCAATCACGCATGCTTCATGTTGGCTTTGCGCATCCGCAAGAGCAAGCCGATTCCGCAAAAGCGGTTCCGCGACGCCGGCGTTCGATGGAGATCTGGCCCCATTATTGCATTGCCTTGCGCTTAGTTCGCTGGAATGCCGCGGAAGCGCCTCATGTTCCGCCGGGCATTCCAAGGGGTTCCCCCGGAGTTCGCGACCGCGACTTACGGTTGTTCGGAACCCAATCTTTACTCAGAGGAAGGGAAAGACATGCACGGATACAAACGGACCGCATGGCTGTGGATGGCGACGGCCATCGCCGCATTGGCCTTTGTGGCGTACGCCGCGGAACAGCCCAAAAGCGAGCCGAAGACCGAGAAGAAGGCCGAAGCGGTCGCCATGGAGGGCACGCTCGCCTGCGCGATGTGTTCACTGTCCATGCCCGACATGGCATGCACGAAAGAATGCTGCCAGACCTGCACGAAGACCGGCAGTCCGGCGGTTCTGAAGGATGCCAAGGGCCAGCTGTACCTGCTGTTGCCGTCCGAGCACGGCAAGGAACTGCTCACGGACGAAGTGAAGGGCCTGTTCCAGGAGCAGGTCGTGGTCAAAGGAAAACTGGTGGAGAATGGCGGGTTGAGGGGCATCCTCGCCGAAAGCATTACGAAAGCCCCGGCCAAATAAGGCGGGAGATTCGGGATGGCGGAACGGCAGGAGGGGTCATCCGCCATATTCCCCAAGGATTTCCGGGGGCAAAGACGGCCTTGTCCGCAATGTCGCGCATCGCACTGCGATTCATGGCGGATGAGGCCGTTCGCGCCCCCAGAGGCCGCTCACGGCAGGGGCAGACTCTTCACGGCGCCG
>JAPLSS010000055.1 GCA_026398515.1 Candidatus Sumerlaeota bacterium
CCCGGGGATGAGCGAAGCGAATCCCCGGGACAAATCCCCGGGACGCCTTTCGCCGTTCATTCCGCAACCTGCCCGCCATAGCCTCGGCGACGGCGGGTCCGCATTCCGCAATCCGCAATGCTAAAACGTCCTCTCCACGACAAACCTCGCCACCTCCCGCAGCCGGTCCGCCTTCGGACCGAATGGTTCGAGGGCCGCAACCGCCGCATCCGCCTCCTCGCGCGCCCGCTCCCTCGCCGCCTCCAGGCCGAAAAGGCTCACGAACGTCAGTTTCCCCGCCGCGGCATCCTTGCCGGCCGTCTTGCCGAGCACCTGCGTCTCGCCGACCGCGTCGAGGATGTCGTCGGCCACCTGGAACGCCAGGCCCAGGTGCGTCCCGTACTCGCGGAGGCTTCGCTCGAGCCGCTCGCTCGCGCGTGCCGAAATCGCGCCCATCACGACGGAGGCCTCGATCAGGCGTGCGGTCTTTCGGCGATGGATCTCCTCCAGGAGCCGCGCGTCCCTCAAGCCCTCGCGTTCGGCCGCGAGGTCCGCCACCTGGCCGCCCGCCATGCCTTCCGCTCCCGCCGCCGACGCCAGTTCCCCCACCAGCCGCCGGGAGACGGCAGCATCCTCGACGCCCGTCGCCAGCAGCGTGAACGCCTCCGTCAGGAGCGTGTCGCCCGCCAGGATGGCCATCGCCTCGCCGAACGCTTTGTGACACGACGGCCGACCGTGCCGGAGGTCGTCGTTGTCCATCGCCGGCAGGTCGTCGTGGATGAGCGAGTAAATGTGAACCATTTCGACGGCACAGGCGGCGGGCATGGCAGCATCGGCCGACCCCCCGCACGCCTCCACGGCCAGGAGCACCAGCGCCGGCCGCAATTTCTTTCCCCCCCCGAGGACCATGTACCGCATGGCCTCGTAGAGGCCCGCCGCGGCATCGGTGCTGCCGTTCACATTTAGCCGCCCGCCTTGTCCCTGTTCGGTGGTTGGACCCCTTTGGGGGCGGGCGCGGGGCGGCCGAAGCGCTTCGTCCAGCGTGCGGCAGACCTCTTCCGCCCGCTCGCGAAGGACATCCTCAACCGATTTCGATTCCGCCGGTCCAGCCACCGTTTGACGCCCCCAAGACTCGCTGTCCAGCCCCAAACGCGATTTTTCATCGTATCACCGCCCCCCCAGCCTGACAAGCCTAAACGCCGCCCCCGTCGGAGCGCAGCGCAGACCCGCCGAAGCCCTCTCCCGGCGCGCCGGGATCGGGACCGGGGCGAAGGCGGGCCCGTCCTTCCTCTGAACGTTGAACGTTGAGCGTTGGCTGTTGAACGTTCTCCGTTTCTCACCGTGGCCGTTGCCGTCCGCCTTTCAATCCGCAATCCTCAATCCGCAATCCGCAATCGGAACGCCCCCCCGCACCAAAAAACACCGCGCGGCGGGTGTCCCCACCCGCCGCGATTCAAAAGCGGTGTCAAAATATATTTGCAACGCCCGATTTGCTCTGCTATACTTTCGTCCGACTCATAGGGATTCGTTCCACGCGGCTGCCTTGGCGCCGTCGGGTCCTTGTTCGCCGTTGGACCCCTTTGGGGTCCCTGTTCGCCGTTGGACCCCCTTGGGGTCCCTGTTCGCCGTTGGACCCCTTTGGGGGGGCACGTCCATTGCAGCAAGTACAGGTCACGCCGAGAGCGGCCGATCGCTTCGGCCGCGTCGCCACTTTATCAACTGAAGGCGCGCCTTCAGTTGAAAAGTGAATCGAAGCGTTGGGGCATAAGGCAGGAGAAAGATTCGGATCATCGTGATGGTCG
>JAPLSS010000315.1 GCA_026398515.1 Candidatus Sumerlaeota bacterium
CAGGCTGAAGGCCAGCGTTTCCACCAGCGCCTGGAAGATCTGCCCGAGGTCCAGCGAGAAGTCGTCGTAGCTGTCGGCTTCGCGCAGAATCGACAACTGCCGCACCAGGCGCTCGTAGCGGTGCGTCATCTCCCGCAGCGCCTCGGCGTATTGCGCGCCGTCAGGCTTGGGGACCGCGGGTTCGGGCGTTGTCTCGTGTCTGTTGCTCACGGGTCCGCGCCTTCACAAGGTGATCAACGCGAGCAGCTCGCGCACCTCGCTGCGCTGGTCATTCAGCTCCTGGGAGATCGCTTCCATGTCCCGGTCGCTCAACCCCAGTTCATTCCAGCGCAACGCGTCGGCGGACGGCGGGATCGGCAGGTCCCCGGCCAGCCCGAAATCCGCCATGCGCGCGAGCTTGTCCGACAGGGCGACAATGGCCGCGTCGGTTTGGTGGGGCTTCGACAGATCATGCCGCTCGTACAGGGTGGCGATCGCTTCGACAATCATCGGCGGAAAATGCCACTTCCGGGCAATCCATTCTCCCACTTCCGCGTGATTGGTCGTCAGCTCCTCCATCTCCACGTCTTTCAGGTTGCGGCAGGCGTCTCGGGCGATCCGGACCACCTGGTCGTACTCTTCCTTCAGCGTCAGCGACAGGATGATCTTGCCCAGATCATGGAGCAGGCTGGCGGTGAAGCATCCGTCCGGCGCCACCATCGGATAGCGCGCGCACAGGAGATGCGACGCCTTGGCCGCGCCCAGCGAATGAAGCCAGAAATCCTCGGGCTCCAACGCGAAGACGCGCGGGCCGGAGAACGCATCGAAGACCGAACTGGCCAGGGCCAGCATCTTGACCGCGTCGAAGCCGATCAGCACGATGGCGCGCCGGATGGAGTCGACCCGGTTCGGCACGCCGTAAAACGCCGAATTGGCCAGCCGCAGCACGCGCGCCGAGATCGAATAATCCTCTTCAATCACTTCGGTCAGATCCTGCGAGGACGACCGATCGTTCTGAACCGTCTCCAAAATCCGCGTGACGACCACCGGCAGAGTCGGAAGGTCTCCGATGTTGATCAGCTTTCGCCGCACGGACTCAGGGATCATGTTGTCGCTTCCGAATGTGCGAGAGAACTGGGCTGTTCCTGAGCCGGCGCGTCTTCGGCCCCCAATTGGCGGCCCGCTTTCGGGGGCGCAAACGCGCCCGTGCGCCATTTATCGACACACAACCCATCTTTAATAACACAATTCCGAATCCGCGTCAATACAGATTATAATGAATATACGATATGATAATCGCCGTTCGTAATCCCTCGAAAGAGTGATTCAGTCTAACTCAAACGAGGGATAGCGAGGCGCGCGTCGCCCGCTTCGGCGCCGTGGCCGAGCTTCCGCACCTCCCCCATGGGCGTTGAAGCAAGGACGAAGGGCTTTTGAACCGCGGGGGTTTGAAAACAAAGACGATGTGTTTTTGGACCGCGGCGGCACGCCGCCGCCGTCGAAAACACTAGTTCCGCCCGGCGGGGCTTACGGATGGGCTCTACGCTTGTCCGCGGCCCGGCAGGCTGTCCGGGCCAAAACGGCGGGGGAGGAGATCGCGCAACGAGAGGGTTTCCCGTTCCCGTCCTTCGGCGTCGCCAAGAACGATCTCCAAGTCCGGGGCGAACTCCGACAGCGCCTGGCGGCAGGCGCCGCAGGGAGCGGCGGGCGAATCGCATTCCGCGGCCACCGCCAGCGCCTGAAACCGGGCGGCGCCTTCGGCCACCGCATGAAACAAGGCGTTGCGTTCCGCGCAGACCGTCAGGCTGTAGGAGGCGTTCTCCACATTGCAGCCGGCGAATATTCTCCCATCTTCCGCCAACAGCGCCGCTCCGACGCGGAAGCCGGAATACGGCGCATACGCGCGCCGGCGGACTTCCGCCGCGCGCCGCAGCAGCGCCGTTCGCGTTTCGCTGTGCAACACGGCCGATTCGTCCCCTTGATCTATTGTCGTTACGGCTCCAGCGCCCACGGCGCCGCCCCTTGCAGCGCCTTTTTCGGCCGCTCCACCGGGAGCGTCACCGTGAAGGTGGCCCCTTTGCCGGGCGCGGAGGTGAAGTCGATCAGCCCGCCGTGCTGCTGCACGATGGTCAGCGCCATCGGCAGCCCCAGGCCCGTGCCCTGGCCCGGCGCCTTGGTGCTGAAGAAGGGGGTGAAGATCTTGTCGAAATGCTCCGGCGCGATGCCATGGCCCTGGTCGGCGACGCTCAATTCCACCCACGGCCCGTCGCGCCGCTCCACCGTTCGAGTGGTGAAGACAATCCGCCCTCCCTCCGGCATCGCATGCCACGCGTTGACCACCAGGTTCAACACCACCTCGACGATCTGCATCCGGTTCACCGTGATTAGCGGCAGGCGCCTCGCCAGGCGCATTTCCATTTCGATGTTCGCCACCTTCAACTGCAAGCCGACGATCTTCAAGACCTCTTCGACGATGCCGTTCAGACTGCAGCGGCGCACGCCCCCGCGCTGGCCGCCGCGCGCCAGGCTCAGAAGGGTTCGGATCAACTCGGCGATGCGCTCGGTCTCCTTGATGATGACCTGCAGTTCGCGCCGGTACGGATGGTTCGGCGGCAGGTCCATCATCATCAGTTCGGCGCGGCCCGACATGACGTTCAGCGGCGTGCCGATCTCGTGCGCCAGCCCGGTGACCAAGTGCGCCACGGTCGACAGGCGCTGCGACTGGCGAATCTGGCGCTCCATTTCGGTGGCTTCCGTCAGGTCGCGGAACACGTGCAGGGCGCCGACGACCGTCCCGTCGTCGTCGGCGATCGTCGCCGCCGACAGCTCCACCACGGCCACTTGCTCGTCCTTGGCCACCCGCATCGTCCGATGCCGTTCCAAGACGCCGTGACGGCGCAACGCTTCGCGGATCTCTTCCGGCTCGCCGGCCGCTCGCAGGTGCTCCGGCGTCAGAATTTCCACGCTCTTCCCCAGGATGTCCTCCACCCGATGCCCGAACAACCGCTCGGCGGCCCGCGACCAGCATCGGATCACGTCCTGCTCGTCGACGATCAGAATGGCGTCGGTCGAATGCTCCAGGATCGCATACAGGCACGGCTTGCGCGCGGCGCCGCACCACCCCGGGCAAAACCGCTTCTCGCCGTCCGCATGGAGGCGGGGATTGCCTGAGGAAGGAGATTCAACCGGATGCAGTGTCACCTGTGGCGTTCCATTCGGCCCCGGTCTCAACGAAAGGGGGCCATCGGTTCATTTCCCCGCCAGCTGAGCGCGCAGCAGTTTGCCCATTGTGTTCTTGGGCAGCGCCTCCACAATCACGATCTCGCGAGGGATTTTATACGGCGCCAGGCGTTCGCGCAAGTACACCCGCAGCGCGCGGGGATCGGCGCCGCGCCCCGGGC
>JAPLSS010000784.1 GCA_026398515.1 Candidatus Sumerlaeota bacterium
GTGGACGCGCCGGAACTGCTGCGCGTTCTGACCTTTCGCGGCGCGGACGCGGAGATCCGCAAACCGGCGCGTCAGTCCAACGGCGAATGGCTCTATCCGTCGCCGGCGCGCGAGTTCCGGCTGTCGCGGATCGACGTCGGCCCCGGCGCGCCATGGGAAAGCGCGGGCGAACGCGGCGTGGAAATCCTGCTTTGCGTCGACGGGCGGGCGCGCGTGGGCAGCGCCAACATGGCTGAACCGCTCGATCTTCCTCGCGGCGCTTCGGCGCTCGTACCCGCCTGCTCGCCGTCCTATCGCCTGGAAGGCGAGGCGCGGGTGTTCAAGGCCGCGGTCCCATAGTATTTTCTTGCACGGGGCGCCAACCGGAATGACGCTCAGCTTTGGCCGCGTTCCATCGGCAATTGACGCTCCGCCGTATTGCCGCAGTTCGCAACAAGGAGTCGGGGCATGATCCGCATCAACAAACGCATCGACCGCAGTTTGGACTACTACGACGACACGGTCGAACGGCGCTACGTGGATTGCCTGAAGGAAACGGGCAACGCCCTCGTCATCGACAATCTCATCGTCGACGTTCCAGCGGTCGTGCGGCGGCGGTTCGTCTGCCATACCGACCTGTGCATCGGCGCCAAGCCGTTGGACAGCCTCGCCGGCCGGTCGTGCTGCTCCAGTTTCGCCGTGCGCGTCGCGCCGAAGGAAATCCGGCGAATCGAAACACTCCTTCCCCAGGTTCGCAGGCGCTATCCCGGCATCGCCGAAACGATCGACCGCCTGGAAGGAGCGTGGTGGCATTACGACGAGGAGGATTACAACAAGGCGCTGAAGTCGGCGCCGAACGGGGGATGCATCTTCCTGACGCCGCGCGAGGACGGCATGTATAAATGCGCGCTTCACGCCGCGGCGATGGACCTGGGCGTCGATCCCAATCGCGTCAAGCCGGCGGCCTGTCTGCTCTTTCCGTTGTTCGTTGTGGAGGTCGAAGACAATCTGCTCCTGACGTGCACGAGCGAAGAGACCCGCCACGTCATCGACGACAATGGGGAATACCACCACTTCGACTGCTTGTGCCCGAACGCGATGGCGCCCCGGCCGCTGTATGTGGAAATGGCCGGCGCCATCCGGGCGCTGCTCGGCAAGAAGGCGTACAAGAAGATGGTGAAGGAGATCGAGAAGCGGGGATTGTAGGCCCGCAAGAGTGGCGCAGGCTTTCCAGCCTGTGAACACCCGAACCACGCCGAAAGCCCAAGATAACACCTGGAAAGACGTTTCCGCGCTCGCCACGGTCGTCTTTTGTTTCGGCATCGCGGCTGGGGCGGCGCCGACGGCCTTCTATGTCGCGCCGAATGGAAACGACACGTGGTCGGGGAAACTGGCCGAACCGGCGCCTCAGGGCAACGACGGTCCGTTCGCCACTCTCGAGAAGGCGCGCGACGCCGTCCGCGCGCTCAAGGCCGCCGGCCTCCAGGCGCCGGTGGACGTGGTCCTGCGTGGCGGCGTCTACAACCTGGACAAGCCGCTCGTTCTCGTCCCTGAAGACGGCGGGACCAAGGACTGTCCGATCACATGGCGCGCCAAGGAAGGCGAGCGCGTCGTCCTGCGCGGCGCGAAGAAGATCACGGGATGGAAGTTGTGGAAAGACGGCATCTATCAGGCGGACCTCAAGGCCCAGGGCCTCAAAGGCCTGCAATTCCACCAGCTCTTCTATCACTCGTCCACCCAGCCGCAGGCCGAGTTCGCCAGCCGCCAGGTCCTGGCGCGCTTTCCCAACGTCGATCCGGAGCATCCGCGCAACGGCGGCAACCTTTACACCGCCGCCACGTCGCCGAAGCCGCGGGATCAGGTCGCCTACATCGAAGGCGACATTCCCTTCGATCAATGGAAGGACATGTCGCAGGCCGAGGTGGTCTCCACCTACATGCGCGGCTGGCAGTTCTGCATCACGCCCATTCTCAGCGTCGACCAGCAGGCCCACGTGCTGAATGTCAAGCAGGTGCGCGGCCAGTTCCTGAAACTCGTCCGCTACTTCATTCAAAACGTGCTCGACGCGCTGGATTCGCCCGGCGAGTGGTATCTCGATACGAAAACGAGTGTTCTGTATTTCTATCCGCCGGACGGGAAGATCGAGGAGGGCGAGGTTCTGGTTCCACTCCTCGATAACATCGTCGAGGTCAGGGGCGCGCTTCCCTATCCCTACAGCGCGTTGAACGTCTCCTACAAAGGGCCGCGCGACAAAGCGCCAATGCCGGAGAACGCCCCGGCGCCAAAGCCCGTCGAGTTCCTCAACTTGCGCGGACTCGACTTCGAGTGCGCCGAGCAGGACGCGTTGCGCATCGCCGGCGCGCAGGATTGCCAGGTCGTCTCCTGCCGCGTGACCAACGTCGGCAACGTCGGCGTCAACCTCGGCGCGGCAACCACCTCGTTCTGGGAAGAGGGCAACCCGCGCCGCGTCCCGGCGACGGGCCAGATCGCCGGCGCCGGGGGCGGCGGGCAAATCTTGTTGTTCCAAGACCCGTGCCTGCGCACGCGCGTCGCCGGCTGCGACGTGTGGTCGGTCGGCTGCGAGGGGATCATGCTGTTCGGCGCGGACAACATCGCCGAAAACTGCCACGTCTACAACATCGGCCTCTACGCCAAGGACGCGCCGTGCATCAACCTCGAAGGCGACCGGAACGTCGCGCGCAAGAACACGCTGCACGATTGCCCGCGTTGCGCCGTCTTCCTCAAGGGCGTCGACAACGTCGTCGAGTTCAACGACGTCCATCACACGGTCCTTGAAACGTGCGACATGGGCGCGATCCGCATGGTGCAACGCAACGCCTACCTGCGCGGCAACATCATCCGTTACAACAAGGTCCTCTACACGCAGGGCTACGGCTTCCGTTGGCAGGACGGAATGCGCTACGAGTCGCCGTTCTTCAGCTGGGGCGTCTACCTCGACGACTACACCTGCGGCACGACCGTCGAAGGCAACATCATCGCAGGCGCCGGGCGCGGGGGCGTGGACATCCACGGAGGCGGCGGCAACACGGTGGTGAACAACGTCATCGTCAACGCCGGCACGTACCAAGTCGATTTCATGCCCATGGAAGCCAACCTCGGCGACTATCCACACGTGTACCAGGGCAACCGGGTCGAGCGAAACATCCTCGTTTGCACGAACGAAGGCGGCGTCCCCTATCATTTCACCCGCCTCCCGCCGGACCGGCCGTCGATGGCGCGCAACCTGATCTGGCCGGGACAGGATCGCGAACTCCAGGTGATGACGTCTTTTAACACGGTGATCACCGGCATGAAGGACTGGATGGCCGAGGGGATGGACCACGATTCCGTCATCGGCGATCCCCTGTTTGTCGACACGGCGAAGGACGATTACCGGCTGAAGCCCGAGTCGCCGGCGTGGGCGCTGGGGTTCAAGGAAATCCCCGTTGATCAGATCGGCTGCTATCAGAGCCCGGAGCGGCGGACGTGGCCCATCGCGCCGAACTACGACCGCGTGCGCGAGAAGCCGGTCCTGCACACGGCGCCGGACTACAATCCGGCGTACGAGGCCAACCGGGCGCCTCAGGCGATTCCCACCGGCCCGGTTCACGAGGACTTCGAGAACGACCCGGTCGGCGCGCGGCCCAAGTTGGGCGACCTGATGGCGCCGACGCCCTCGGCCATCGTCGTCACAGAGGAAACGGCTTCATCGGGCAAGCATTCGCTCAAATTCATCGACGCGCCGAACCTGCCGTCCGCGTGGCAGCCGCGTCTCTACTACCCGCTGCGATTCCGGGAGGGGCGGGTCACGTGCGCGCTGGACGTGCGGCTGGATGGGAAGCAACCCGCGGCCTTTTACATCGATTGCCGCCAGTATTCGGGCGGCGGCGCGGTTCCGCGGACCAAGGCGGGCGGCAAAGCCCCGCAGGCCAAGGGAGGCGGCAAGGCGCCGCAAGCCAACGCGGGAGGCATGGAATACCTGAGCGGCCCGATGCTGCACGTTCGCGCCGACGGCCAGCTGTCGGCCCAGAAGCCGCTGACGCGCCTGCCGCTGGGCCAGTGGGTCCACCTGGAGTTGAAGATGCAATTGGGCCAAGGCGCGCCGGCGCAGACTCCACTGACCGTGGGAATCCCCGGCCAGCCGGACCAGACGTTCCAGGTCCCGCATAACAGCCCGGAGTTCCAGGCGTTCGAACGCATCGTCATCGCCGGCGAGGCGGACGCGGCCGGCGTGTTCTACATCGACAATGTCAACATCTCGGGGGAGATGGATTGAAGAGCAAGATGATACGACCGCGCTTCCCCATGGGCCTTTTCATTAACCCCTCGTTGAAACGAGGGGTTAATGAGAGGCGGGCCAGCAAAAAGCGGCTGCGATTTCCAGGGTCCCGCTCCTCGCAAAGGCGAATGGCTTGACAATGACTCGCCCAGAACCGACGCCAGACTCATTGCATCTCCTCGCCATCGGCGCGCATCCCGACGACTGCGAGCTCTTCGCCGGGGGGATGTTGGCGGCGTTGTGCGCAGCGGGATGGCGGGTCGCCGCGCTCGATCTGACGCGCGGCGAGGCGGCGAGCCGCGGCACGCCGGAGGAGCGCGCCGCCGAGGCCCGGCGCGCGGCATCGATCCTCGGCCTGCGCGAGCGCGTCACTCTCGATCTCGGCGACGCGGGCCTAGAGAACACCGCCGAAACGCGCGGCGCCGTGGTGGAAGCGTTGCGACGATTGCGCCCGCGCGCCGTCGTGACGCATCATCCCGACGACCGCCATCCCGATCACGTCCGGGCCCATCATTTGGCGAGAGAGGCGTGTTTCTATGCCAGCGTCGGGCGCTTTCCCGCCGAGGGCGAGCGCCTCGCGTCCCCGCCGGCGTTGTTCTACTTCTTCGGCAATCCGCACCGGCCCGAGATTCACGCCGATTTCATCGTGCCGCTCGACGAAGCGCTGCACGAACGCAAGCGCCAGGCCATCGCCGCCTACGCCAGTCAGTTTCATAATCCCGATTACGCCGGGCCGCCGACCCTGATTTCCTCGCGCGGGTACGCCGAGGCGATGGACGCCCGCGCGCGCTGGTTCGGCCTCTCCGTCGGCGCGCCCTACGGCGAACCGTACGCGCTGGACCAGCCCCCCGCCATCGCCGATCCCCTGGCGCAGTTGTTGGGGATGAAGAGAGTTGAGAAGCAGGCGCGCTGAGTTCCAGGATCAGGCGCTTGTATTGGAATTCCACAAGATCGAACCCGGAACGGGCGCAGGGACAAAGCCCAGGGTGAAGCCCTGGGAAAGGCGCGCGCCAATTGGCAAAGCCCTGTAGGGGCGCCGGGATCGGCATGTTCGGCCGACATCCTTCCCGTCGCCCCTTCAGGGCTAATACCTTGATAATGATGCATTGTCCCAGGGCTTCACCCTTCGGCTGGCTCAGGGCTGGCCCTGGGCTTTGTCCCTATGCCCTTTCAGGGCATTGCCGCGTCGACATCCTCCTTGAGCCAGAGGCAAAAATGCCCGCCATCGCCAAAAGCGACCAGAGGTCGGCGCGTGCGATGGTGGGCATGAGCAGGAGCCCGACGCCGACGACGGCCATGTAGGCGATGAAGAGGCCGCGCGCTTCGACGCTGGCATTCCGCGCCAGATCGATCCCCAGCCAGACGAGGAACAACGCCGCCAGCGCCAGTCCCGCCCAGCCCTCCTCAAGCGCCATTTCGGGCCAGACGCTCATCATCGAGGTTGCGTTCTGCGGGAATCTCTCCAGCCGGCTCCCCGGCTCGTACGCGT
>JAPLSS010000467.1 GCA_026398515.1 Candidatus Sumerlaeota bacterium
CCCCTCAGAAGGAAACCTCGAGATCCTGGCCCTTGCGCAGGAACTCCTCGATGTCCTGCTTGATGCGCAGGACCATCTCGTCGGGCAGGTCCAGCGGCTCGACCGACCATTCTTCATTCGTCTGCGTGTGTTCGAAGACGATCTTCCCCGTCTCCCGGTCGGTCGATTTCCAGCGGAAGACGCGGAAGCGCATCAGCAGGTGCGCCAGAAAGAACCGACGCGCCTCGCGCTCCAGCGCTTCCATCTCCGAACTGTCCACCCGCGACAGGTGCTCGAAATACGCCAGCAGCAGCCGGTTGCGCTCCTCGCGCGAGATGCGCGTGCGCTCCGGCCGCGGCTCGCGCTTGGCCATCCAATGCGAGAAGAACTGCTCGTCGTCCAACTGCTCCCAGCATCGGGGGCAGTAATCCTTGCGCAGCACGCTGTCTTCGCCCTCCGGCTGGATCGCCGAGGGATGCTTGCGCGCTTCCACGAGATCCGCCCCGCACAGCAGGCACTTCTCGGAAGGTCGTTGGATTTTCAGGTAGATGCTCTTGTCCACGGTGTTTAGCTCTTTTCCCTTCAAACGTTTCTCGCGCATAGGCGGACGATCAACCGTTCCATCAGGTAGCCCGCGTCGCCCACGTAGGGATCGTCGCCGCGCGGCATCAGGAAGCGGTTGATCTCGTAGAGGTCCTGAAGCGCTTTAGTTAGCTCGCTTACGCTAAAGTAGCCGGCCGCCTTCTCGTACTTGCCGCGTGGAAAACGATGCATCAGAAACAGATTGGTCGATTTCGAGTCGCCGGGCAGCAGTTCCGCGGCGATGAAATCGTCCGTCAACTGCTGCCGTGTCGCCGCTGAGGCGATCTTGGCCTGCAAGAGGAAGTGCACCTGCCGCAGGACAACGTAGAAAAGCGCCATCGCCTGCTCGGGCCGCCCCTTCTTGTAGCCCTCGCGGAAGAGGCCGAGCGCCTTCGGCAGGTTGCGTTCCATGAGCGCGTCGCCCAGTTCGAAGGCGATCGGCCGGCCTTCGAATGAGATCAGCCGTCCGTGCTCCTTGATCCACGCGACGAGCTTGCGGCGTTTGTCGACGACGCGGCGCTTGTCCGGATCCTCGAACACGGTAAATACGATTGCATTTCCCGTGCTTGCGAAGTCCGTCTCAAAGTAACGGATGAAGCGGTCGACGGGGCTGAGGGCCTTCGCCGCTCCCGCGTTTTTCCCCTTCGCGAGAGCAGCGGCGGGTTTCGCGTCCTCGTCCTTCTCCGCCGCCCAGAAGTCGCTGAGTTCATTAACGATGGCGACCCGCGGCATGCCGGGAAAGAAAGAGACGGAGCCCATCTCGGCCAGCAGGTCGGGCAGGAGCGCGCGCAGGGTGAGCGCCCGGTTCGCCGGCGGGCCGTTCGGTCTGAATCTCGACTTCATCAGGGCCGTGGATGAGGAAAACGTTCATAAGTGGAATGGCCACAAAGAGGCACAGAAAGCGCTTCTTGTGACTCTTGCGCCTCTTTGTGGCTAATCCTTTGCCTTCAATGCTCTCCGCTGCTCAAGGCATATTTCGCGCGCCTCGTTGAAGAACTTCAACACATCCATCTTGCGATAATCGGGATACGTCCAGGGGAGCGACTCGAATCCCGGCGGACGGCGGCGATAGATCAGCGTCACTTCTTCATAAATGCCGTGGCCGACGTAGACGCGGTGCGCGTAGTCCTTGCCCGTGGCCAGCACGACGCGCGACGGGTCGAGCCACCCCGGGTCGATGTTGAGAAGGCGCCCTCCCCCGCCGGGGCGCGCGTAGTGCCGCTCGACGCGGATCGTGTGCAGCTTAATGTCGACCAAGTCGCTCGGATCGATCAGTCGCTCGCATGCGACAATGCGCTTGCGCAGCCGCTCGCCCATTTCACCTTCGTAGTAGTCGCTCATTGTGAAATCGAATTCCGCCAGCCGATGGTCAATGGCGGAAAACTCCTTCGCGATCCGCCGCTCCAAGTCGCCGGCCGGCGCGTCGGGCGCGGCGAGGATCGCGAAGAAGAGTTTCACGGGGTCAGGCTTGTGGGGAACGCTCACGGTCGCCCACCTATGATCCGCAGCGCCGCCGCAAAGGCCAACTCGTAGCTGCCCGCGCCGAAGCCGGCGATCTGCCCCACGCACACCGGCGCGAGGAACGAATGGCGGCGGAACCCCTCGCGCGCGTGGATGTTGGACAAGTGGAGCTCGATCGTCGGAACGCCGGCGCCGGCGATCGCGTCGCGGATGCCGACGCTGGTGTGCGTGAACGCGCCGGGGTTGATCAGGATCGCGTCGGCCTTCCCGCGCGCCTGCTGGATGCGGTCGATCAGCGCCCCCTCATGGTTCGACTGGAAGCATTCCAATTCGACGCCGGCTTTCTTGGCCAGCGCGGCCAGGCGCGTCTCAATGTCGGCGAGCGTGTCGCGGCCATAAATCTCCGGCTCGCGCGCGCCGAGCAGATTGAGGTTGCATCCATTCAGAACCAGGATACGCTTTTTGTGTTGCGGTTTTGAGGACATGGCGGCAAGACCAGAACCAAGAAGGATGAACTGCTGGACAGGAATATCTCACGCAAAGCCGCGGAGACGCAAAGGAGAAAGAATCTCCCATGCCCAAATGGATCTGGATTCTCATGACGGCGCAAATGGCGTCCCCGGCCGGCGTGGCGGAATCCGCGCCTGCAAAGAAGAACGAGTTGTCGCCGCTGGAGCGCGGCAACCTGATCGTTCAATGCACGCAGCCCCTCGTCCATCCCCGCGGCGCGCGGATGCCTCTGTACGTATGGCACGCGGCGGGGATCGGCGACGCGGACGACGCGACGGCGGAGAAGCTGATCCGCGACCTGGACGCGCGCGGCATTGCGCTCGTCGCGCGCTGGCTGCCCGACCCGAAACAACGCGACGCGGCGTTGGCCGAAGCGCTGCGCATCGGCCGCCTGCAACAGCGCCTCGGCCTCGCCATCAGCGTCGACGCGAACAAGTGCTTTTATTCCTTCTGCGACGGCTCGCCGGAGACCGCGCACGTCGACGCGAACGGCGAGCGGTTTTTCGACACCTCCTTCTCCCCTACCCGCAAGATCGGCTGCCCCTTCGAGCTGGAGGGGCAATGGCCGCGCATCCGAGGGCAATTCGAATTCTACTGCCAATCCTACGCTAAGGAAGGCCTGAAGGTCTATCGGGCCTTTGGCGACTGGGAAATCGACGGCCCCATCGAATGGAACGACGCCTGGCAAAACTCGAAGCGCTGCGTCCGCTGCCGCGAGAACATCCCCCACATCGACAACTTCAACGCCTTCCAGGACGCGCTGCGCAAGGTCCGCGACACGATGCAGCGCGAAGTGATCGCCAAGACGATGAAGTCGCACTTCCCCAAAGTCCGCGTCGGCAACTACGCGGAATACCCCAACCTGGGCGTGCGCTATTGGTACGACTGGTTCGAGAAACTGCCCGCCGGCGCGCCGTTCCTCGCCGACCACAACGCCAAGCACCGCCGCTGGGACACGCATTTCGCCGACACCGGCTACACGCTGGGCATGCCGGTCCTCTACACGTGGTCGCACATCTTCGACGACTACGATTTCGCCGACACGGATTATCGCTGGGTCTATGGGATGCTCAAGGAAGCCTCCAGCGCATGCCAGGCGCGCGACGAGCAATTCCCCGGCCTGCCGCTCCTCCCCTTCGTCCATTGGACCACGACGGCGAATCCCGCGCGGCCCGCGAACCCGAACCTGGTTCCCTTGAGCGAGCGCGCCTATCGCGAGGTCCTCTGGCATACGCTGCTGCGCGGCGCCGACTCGCTGTTCCTGTGGTGCCGCGCCGACGCGGACGAAATCCGGAGAGAATTGCGTCCCGTGCACGAGGTGTGGGCCGCCTCGCTCGAATATGGCGATTTCCTGGAGAAGGGCAAGTCGGTCCTGTTCGACGTCCGCTCCGAGCCGGCGGACACGATCTCCGCGCGCGTGCTGGACGGCAAGGTTCTGGTTCGCCGCAGCCACTTCGGCGCCGCGCCGGCGAAGCCCGTGGAGATCGCGATTCAAGGAAAGGCGATTTCGATCCCCGTATTCACGGATGAGTGCAGAGTGCTGCCGTTCCAGTAGGTTCTGCCTGCCGGGCTGGACTTCGAACAATGGCCCACGGAACACGCGGAAAGAGATATGCGAAAGGAGATTCCACCGTGCGTCTCACAGAGAAAGCGGTGCTTGGAGGCGCCGCATTGACCTTGGCGCTGCTGTCCCCGCGCGGCTCGTTCGCCGTCAATTTGGAGCGCGTCTCCTGGGCGTGGGACGCGCCGATTGTCCTGCATTTCGACAATCATTGCAGCCTGCTGGGCCAGGGCAAGTCGGTTGATGAACTGACCGGCATGCTCAAGGGAATCCCGATCGCTCGCCTGCAAGTCTCGGCCTATGGCGAGCCGGGCATCTACACAACCTACCAGACCGACATCCTGCGCCATCCCAACATCGACGATTGGGACACGCTGGCCGTTTGGAAGCAGGTCGCGCAGAGCCTCGGCGTGCGCTTCCACGTTTATCTCAACCCCCTGGCCCATATGTTGTGCGACAAGCATCCGGAATGGGCGCAACGGACGGCCAAGGGGGAGATGACCATCTCTCAAAGGGGGCGCCCCGGCATGTGCGCGCGCCCCGGCGTCGACGGCCAGAGCGGATTTCTCGAAGAAGTCATGCTGCCC
>JAPLSS010000997.1 GCA_026398515.1 Candidatus Sumerlaeota bacterium
CGCGAGTCTGTGCAGTTCCCCGCGGCGGCGCATCTCGCGGGGATCGCGCAGCCACGCCGCGCCCAGCCCCGCTTCCCGCGGCCGGACCCCGTCGCTCACGGGATTGTCGCCGACGTGGAGGACCTTGGCCGGCGCCGCGCCTTCCGCCTTCAGCATCGTCTGGAACAGCCGGCCGGAATGTTTGCCGGCCCCGTGATCGGAGGACATGTAGATGGCGTCGAACCATTCGCCGATTCCCAGGGCTCCAAGCAGGCGCCGCACGTGGGACTCCTGCAAGTACATGTCGGAGACGGCGACGATGCGCTTGCCGCGCCGCTTCAGTTCGCGCAGGACCGACGGCGCGTCCGGCGCGACGTGGAGGCGCCGGGCTTCGATTTCCAGCTCGTAGTCCATCAGCCGGGCGCTCTCCTCCGCGGCGACCTTCGCTCCGACGAGCCGCTCCAACGTCCGGCGCATGATGTCTTCGAAGCCGCATTCGAAATCGCGTCCCCGGTTGGCCGCTTCGACGCGCAGCTCGCGTTCGGCTGCGTCGCGCACCGATTGGAACAACACATAATCTACGGGGAATCCGCGCTGCCCAAGGATCATGGAAGCGTATTTGGCCGTGCGCAGTTTCAATGAGTCAGGCGGCTCGATGTCGCGGCGCAGCAGCGTGTCGAAAATATCCAAGGATATGATGTCATAGGGGGCGGCCACATCGAGCAGGGCAGCCAGATTCTGAATCACCGCGACGCCGGCCTTCGCGCAGCGCGCTCGCCCTTCGCGAATCGAGCGCGCCGCCGCGGCCCTCGCGCGCCGCAGCTGGTCCAGGGCGAACCGAAGCGGCCAGGTGGCGCGGTAGGCCTCCGAGGTTTTGACCGCGCGGAGTTCCGCGGCGGTCTGAGCGCCGGCAGCGGCCTGCCGCCAGATCTCCAACCGGAGAATCTGCATGCGGACCGCATCCGCGGCGATCTGCGCCTGGTCCCGCGCGATTTCCTCCTGCGTGCTTTGGATTTCCTGAGCAAGTCGTTGGAGTTCCGCTTCCAGCTCTTCGCCGCGCTTCTGGAGGGAGGCGCGCGCCGATTCGAGTTGGCGCAACGCGGCCTCTCGCGCGTCGATGTGGCTCTTCATCGCCGGCGCGACTTCATCCTGCAGATACAGCACGCGCAGGTACAACGAGAGGCGATTGTGTTCGAGGTTGCGCAGCAGATCGCCGGAGCTCTCCAAGGTCTCATCGAAGGCGTCGAACACGGCGCGCTGGCGGCTGTCCAGCGATTCCGGCGCATACAAAACGCCCAAGCCGAACACCGCCGGCACGGAGATCAGGCGCAGGAGGCTGGGCCGCTCCTTCATGACGTCTTCGACGGCGGTCAGGACCCCGTTGCGCGGGCCGCCCTCGCGCGTGGCGCAGGCGTACCGGCCCAAGCCGCGAAACCCGCCAGGCGCCAGTCCGGGGTTCCCCAGGCGGACTCCCAACTCGTAGTCGTAGGGATGGCGTTCCTCCGGCGGAATGCGCGAGGGGTCGTAATACAAATCGCGTCGTCCCCAGGGCCAGCCGATGTCGTGGATGAAAACGCACGGCCGGCGCCGGGCCGTTTCCGCCGCTTCCAGAATCAGCCGCAATTCGTTCGAGACGGTGTAGTAATTGTGATCGCCGTCGAGGAAATAGACGTCGCAGGGCGGCAGAGCGCGCAGGGCCTCGAGCGACGGCCGGGCGTCGAATCGCTGGCCGGCTTCCTCGATCCGCCGGCGCGCTTCGTCCGGGGCCGAGGGATCGATGCCGACGTAGCGGCAAACGCGCTCGCGGCAGTACCCGAGAAGGAACTCGGTCGCCATCCCGCCTTCGATGCCGATTTCGCACATCGAGGACGGCTCCAGCGCGTCGAGCAAGGGCCGGATGAAGCCGCGGAAATTGACCAGCGAATGCAAGAGCAAATCCTCCTGCGCGGCGGGAGGGGCCAGAGCCTCGGGAGTCGGATTCGGCGTTGGTTCCACGGCAAGACCGCGATGGTTCAGTATCTACGCATTAGCATCCATTTGTGATTAACGCAATTGCGCGGGGCGGGCAATAGGATTATGAGAAGTGATGAGAAGAGGAAGGAGTCCAGAAGCCCGACGATGCCGCTTGGCCCCACCGACATCATGGAACTGGCCGCCCTATTCCTCGCTGTGGCGGGCTTCGCGCTGGTGGCGGTTCCGTTGTGCGACTCGTTCACCGCGGCGGTGGAGTTCGCGAACCGCCCGGCCCATCGCGTCACTCTGGCGCCGCCCTGGACGTTCTTTGACCGGGAGTTCCGGCGGCGGCTGCGCAAGTGGGTCGTTGTCTGGTTGTTGATCTTCCCGGTCAATGTGGGCGTTGTCGCCCTGGCGGACACGAGGGGCCATTGGAGTTGGGACACGGTAATGACTCGGGGCCACGCCTATATCGGTCTGCAATGCGGGTTCTTCACTCTATCGGCCATTTTCTTGGAGGGGGGGATAGTCGTCGTCTTAGCGCCAAAATTGGCTCGGAAAGGCTATCTGGTCGCTACCTCCATCGCCTTGGCAATCGCACTGTTCGCGCTGATCATCTTCCTGGCGGGACTTCTCCCGCCGACGATCCATGACCAAATACACACCGCCTCGCAGTTACGCGCCGAGGTTCGCCTTTACACCGGGTACGTCTGGACGGCTTTCGCACTTTTGGTTTTCTGCGCAGGAGCGTGGTCATGGTTCATGGCTGTCAGGAAGAACCTGCGTCTGTTCACCGAAGAGGTCTGACCGCCGTGGATGAGACTGGGTTGGATGGTCGATAGGAAAGGCAAAGGGCAGGATAATGGGGGCGGAATCATGACCGCAGCCCTTCCCGGTCTATTATCCTGCCCCTAGGATTCTGCCCATTTCTCCTGTCAGGCATTCAGGTGTGGGCGGCCTGTCGTTCCGTTTTCAGGATTTCCAGTTCTTCCAGGAAGGCGCCGAGGATTTCGCTCTCTTTCACCTTCCGCACGATTTTGCCGCCGCGAAAGATGAGGCCGATGCCCGCGCCGCCGGCGATGCCGATGTCCGCATCGCGCGCCTCGCCTGGGCCGTTCACCTCGCAACCCATGACCGCCACGGTGATGTTGAGATCCTCGTTCGCCAGCGCGCGCTCGACCTGGTCGGCCAAACCGACCAGATCGATGTCGCGCCGCCCGCACGTCGGGCAGGAGATCAGTTCCGGCCCCGCGCCTCCTTCGCCAAACGCCCGGAGCAGTTTCCGACCGATATACACTTCCTCGACCGGATCGCCCGTCAGCGAAACGCGGATCGTGTCGCACAGGCCGTCCATCAACAGGACGCCGATGCCCGCGCTGGACTTGATCGTGCCCGCGCGGATCGTGCCGGCCTCGGTGATTCCGACGTGAAACGGATACTCGCAGCGCGCGGCCAGCAGGCGGTAGGCGCGCACCGTGGTCAGGACGTCCGAGGCCTTGAGCGAAACCTTGATCTCGCGATGGCCGAAATCTTCGAGAATGGCGACGTGCTCCAGCGCGCTTTCCACCATCGCTTCGGC
>JAPLSS010000999.1 GCA_026398515.1 Candidatus Sumerlaeota bacterium
ACCAGGACCTTGGCCGAATTGTCGGGGAGGCGAAGCACCTGGAGCACTTCGGCCACGCAGCCGATTCGGTTGAGGTCCTGCGCGCCGGGGTTCTCGTGATCGCTCGCCTTTTGCGTGGCGAGAAAGATCAGCTTCCCGCCCTCGATGGCCGCGTCCAGCGCGGCGAGCGATTTTGGCCGCACGACGAACAGCGGCATAATGGAATTGGGAAACACCACCATGTCCTTCAGCGGCAGGACGGGAAGGATCTGGTGTTCGCTGCTTTCCACGACCATGGGGAACTGCCTTGTCGTTCGATTGAGGAGTTTGCGGCGCGGCCCGATAGGACCCATAAGACCTATAGGTCCTCTAAGTCCTATAGGTCGCGCGATAAACTTCACGCCGAAGCTTTGTCTTCGCGCAGGATGTAAATGGGGTCCTTGCGTCGGCGAACCACGTCGGCGTCGATCCGGCATTCGGACACTTCGGCCGAACGGGAGGGGAGGTCGTACATGATGTCAAGCATCAGTTCTTCCAGAATGGCGCGCAGGCCGCGGGCGCCCGTGCCCATGTCGATGGCCTGCTCGGCGACCGCCTCCAGGGCGCCTTCGGTGAAGCGCAGGTCCACTCCCTCCAGATCAAAATACCTCTCATACTGCTTGGCGATGGCGTTTTTCGGCTCGGTCAGGATGCGCACCAAATCGTCTTTGTCCAATTGCTGGAAGGTGGCGATGATCGGGAAGCGGCCGATGAACTCGGGGATGAAGCCGTATTTCAGCAGGTCTTCGAAGGTGACGTGCGAGAGGATCTCCCCGATGTTGCGCTCGGCCTTGGAGACCACCTCGGCGCCAAACCCCATCACCCGCTGCGAAATGCGCCGCTCAATGAGTTTGTCCAACCCGCTGAACGCCCCGCCGCAAATGAACAGGACGTTTGTCGTGTCGATTTGGATGTATTCCTGGTGCGGATGCTTCCGCCCGCCGGTCGGCGGCACGTTGGCCATCGTGCCTTCGAGGATCTTCAGCAGGGCTTGCTGCACGCCTTCGCCCGACACATCGCGCGTGATCGACACGTTCTGCGTGGTGCGGGCGATCTTGTCGATCTCGTCGATGTAGACGATGCCGCGCTCGGCCATGTCGCGGTCGCCGTTGGCGTTCTGCAAGAGCCGCAGCAGGATATTCTCGACGTCTTCGCCGACGTAGCCGGCCTGGGTCAGCGTCGTGGCGTCGGCGATGGCGAACGGCACGTTGAGGATCTTGGCCAGCGTTTGCGCCAGGAGCGTCTTGCCCGAGCCCGTCGGGCCGATCATCAGGATGTTGCTCTTCTCCAGTTCCACTTCCTGGGCGGCGTGGTTGAGCGTGATGCGCTTGTAGTGGTTGTGGACGGAGACCGAGACGATCTTCTTCGTCCGCTCCTGGGAGATGATGTACTGATCCAGGATCTTCTTGATTTCGCGCGGCGCGGGCAGGTGTTTGATCTTCTCGTGCGCGGCCTCCTCCACCTGGACCTGGTGGTCGCGCCGCAGCCGGTCGGAGCAATGAAGCACGCAATCGTCGCAGATATACGGCGTGGACAGTCCGTCCTTGTCGAGCGCGTCGCGCTGCTGCAGCCCTTTGAACAACGTGCGAACGGAGTGTTGGTCACGTCCACAAAACGAACAACGCAGCTTCATAGGGATCGGGGTCCTTGGGGGCAAGGTTTGTTCATGACGCTTATATCGTGATCCAGGGCTTATGGCAATCAAAAAACAGGCCGGCGCAAGCGATATGGTTTCGCTCCTATGGCCCTTTGCGATCCGACGGGTTGGGGAAGACGCGCAGGCTGAAAAGCCGACGCCACTTGAAAATCCGCGGCCCTCAATCGGCGAAGGCAAACCCAAACGAACGCGTCTGGATGGCGCCGGCCGCGGATCGAACGGCGAGCAGAGCGGCCGCGCTGGAATGGTGTGCCCGATAGCGTTCGATCTCGGTTTCGCTCATCACGAGGAAAGCGGTCGAGAGCGCGTCGGCTTCGGCGGCGGTCGGCGCCAGCGACCACGCCGCCGCCTTGCCCTCCGCGGGGCGGCCCGTGCGCGGGTCGATGACGTGGCGGCCCTGGAACTCGCCGCCGGAACTGCTGAGCGCCCGGTCGCGCAGGAGGACGCGGCGCGCGAGTTCGGGATGGTCCGGCACGCCGCCCGCGCTGACCGGCCAGCCCTCTTCGCCGGGCGTCGCGCCGAGAGCCAGAAGCGTGCTCCCGCCGCTGTCGAGCAGCGCGCAACAGATGCTCCAATCGCGCAGCACGCCGGCCGCCTGATCGAGCGCGAATCCCTTGCCGATGCCGCCCGGGTCGACTTCGACGCCCTCCTGCTTGACGCCGACCACGAAGGCCTTGCCGCCGGCCTCGTCGGTCTCTTCGCGCAGGTCCAGATGGCGGATGCCGACGCGGCGCCGCAACGCGTTGATCTCCTCGTCGGAGCCGTTGTCCTTGCGACCTTTCCAGTAATCGACCAGGGGGCCGACGGTGATGTCGAACGCGCCGTTGGTTTCTTCGCACGCCTTCGTCGCCGCGCGCAGGCATTCGAACGTCTGAAGCCCCACGCGCAGCGATTCGCCCGGACGCAGGCGGTTGATGCGGGCGATGTCGCTGGCGTCGTTGTAGCGGCTCAGCAGCAGTTCGAGACGATCAATTTCGCCGAACGCGGCCTCGGCGGCCTGGCGCGCGTAATCCGCCGACTCGTCGGCGATCACGATCTCAAACGCGGTCGCCATGGCCTGATGGGGGAAGCGAGGGAAGTCGGTCATTTTACCCCGGACCCAGCGTTTCAAGTCTCTCGTTTGTCGTTCCCGCCGGTTCGCTCACGAGCCTGGGGCGACAACGAGAAATCCAAAACGAGAAACGCCGTTCCCTTCATCGTCGCTGCTCCAGCGGATGCTTCTCTTGCATCTCCTCGCGCGTAATGCGGCCGTGCCACCACGTCATCGCGCCGGGGAAGACCGATGGGTTGAAGTGCACGTTGTAGAAATGCCAGATGAGCAGCGCCAGCGCCGCCAGGATCGCTTCGTCGGAGTGGATCAAACGCGACAGTTCATAGGGAAACCAAGAAATATGCGTCAGCGCATAGCGATCGAACCACAGCGTCAGGCCCGAGCCGATCATGATCACGCAGCCCCAGTACACCGCCCAATAGTCGAACTTCTCGAAGTAACTATAGCGCCCGAATCGCGGCGGCGCCTTGCGCAGGTGGAGGAAATAGAAGCTGTTCCGCGCGACGTCGACAAAGTCCTTGGGCTTCGGCAGCAACTCCCAGAACTCCCGCCGCCCTTCCCGGGTGAGCAGTATGTAATAGATGTGGTATATCGAGACGACGATCAGCCCGACCGCCGCCCACCGGTGAACTTGCCGAATCGCGTCGATGCCGCCATAGAACGGCCGGGCCGCCTGGCTCCAAAACGTATACTCGGGCCGGCCGATGCACCACATCGGGATGCCCGTGACAATCAGCGCCAGGGTGCTCACGAACAGCACGATATGCTGAACGCGGAATTCCAGGCTGAAGCGCATAACGTAGCGCGATTCGTTCGGATCAGGGTTCACTGCGTTTCTCCATATCTTCGCGCCATTCGGCGAGGCGCTGCTTCCATTCCGCCGCAAAGGCGCAGAGGCGCAAAGCCGGTGTTTCACAGTTCCCCGCGTCTTCGCGTCTCGGCGGCAAGTTGTTGCTTCCATTCCGCCGCGAAAGCGCAGAGACACAAAGCCGGTGTTTCGTAGTTCTCCGCGTCTTCGCATCTCGGCGGCAAGTCGTTGCGTCCATTTCGCCGCAAAGGCGCAGAGATGCAAAGCCGGTCTTTCGTAGTTCTCCGCGTTCTTTCGTCCTCAGTTCTTCGGATTCTGCCTTCGCCCGAGGCGCCGCAGCAGATCCCCAACGATATGCAGCACGAGCAGCGACATCGTCACAATGATCAGCCACTTGAAGAACGAGCTCGTCTTCACGAAGATCTTCACATCTCTTCCCATGAGATCCAGCATTTCCGCCTTTTGAAACACGGTCATCGTCGGGCCTACGGACGCGACTAGGCTGAAGAAGAACGGCGCGTCCATGGCATGGCACTCCTGACAGCCGCGCGCGCCGAGCGATTGGCCCGCCGGGCGCACATCGTGGGCGATCGGCCAGGAGTAAGGCCGCGGGAATTCCGCCTCCGGACTGTTGGTCCAGCCAAAACCATTCCGCGCGCGAGTTGTTGGCACATGGTGGTAATAGAAACCGTTGGACACGTAGGCCCCCTCGCCCTGGCTCTTATCGCCGGAGTCGAGCGACATCAGGACTTGCCGGATCTGATCCAGCGTCAGGCATTTCTCCTGACCGTAGGTTTCCTTCAGCGCTTCGGACAGAACGTCCGGCAACAGCGGCGAAGCCTTTCCCTCTTTCATCACGGCCCACGTCGGCGTTTCGATCTGCCCGCCCGCGTAGTCGGCTTCCACCAGAGCCTGATCGAGCGTCTCGACCTCGCCCAGCTTGTCCGACGCAATCGTGAAGACCTTGCCGCCGTTCACGTACGCCGCTTCGGCGATCCCCGCCTGCTTGAGCGCCAGCAGAATGCCCGCGATGGCCGCGCTGCACGCGGGCGTCTCGCGTTCGAGCATCGTTTGAATGGAGGCCTTGACCGCGTCGGTCGCCAAGGGCGTCAACTTGCCTTCCTTCAGGTCGCCCCACAGCGCCTTGACCTTCAGCGTGTCGGACGTGTACTCGGCGACGGCGACCTTCGACCAGGCGCTTGCATCATTCGACGCCGGCTCGACAAGGCGGTGCAATTTGCCTTCGCTGGCGAAGACCGGCTCGCCCTCCGCCGCGTTGTCGTACTTCAGACCTTCCAGAACGCGCAGGATCTGGAACGTGTCCGGCAGCTTCGACGGCGCGGCCAGTTCGTCGGCTTTCCACGTTTGCACGTCGATCACCAGCGGCTGCACGGCGCCGTTCTGCCAGCGCGCCCATTGCGGCCCCGCGCCCAGGTTCTCCTTGCACTCGGAGGCCAGCAGCGTCCCATACCCGCCCGCGCGGAACGCCTTGCCGCCGTCGACGAACGCCGGCGTGTCGGCCAGCGTTTCCGACTGGTTCATCGCCTCGAGGATGGCCACAAGATGCGTCTCGGGATTGAGAAAATCGCCGGCGACTTTCACCACGTCCTCCGGCGGAATGACGTTGGCCTTTCCGTCCTTAATGCGCGCCCAATAGGCCGGCCAGGTCATGTAGTGCGGAGCGATACGGCTGTCCGGAGTTTGCCGCAGGTAGACCGGCGCGACGATGAACGGCATGTCCGTCTCCCAAGTCGCCTTGCCGTGAATGCCCAGCCGGTTGGCGCGCGACGTGCGGACCCGATGGGCTTCCTTGTCGGGGGCCGGCCCGGAATGGCACGCCGTGCAGGTCATCTTCTGGAAGTGGACGACGGGAAGCCCCTCGTGTTTGGGCCGGGGAGCGGCGAGCCGTCCGCCCATCGTTTGACCGTTCGGTTCGAGTTCCTCGCCCAGGTGGCAGCCTTCGCAGGTCAGAGTCTTGACCGCCGGATCGCCCTCGGCCGCTGGCTCGCCGTCGTAGCCGCGGACCATCATGTGGTTGAGGCCGTTGCGATGGCAGTCCGCGCAGGCCATGCCCCTGGCGACGTGAACGTCGGGGTCATGCCGCCAGGCGTTGCGCGGGTCGGCGGCGGAGTCCGAGACGCTGTGGCAGAAGTAGCAACGCTCCGCCGGCATGCGGCGCGAAATGTCAAAGAAAACGCGATGCTTGGAATCGAACCGAGCCTGGTTGTAATCCACCGTCGGCGGCTCGTCGGTCGCGTCTTCGCTGGCCGGATCGGCAAGGCTCCACGCGTTGTCCATCGCCGCGGCCGTGTTTTCGACCACGCCCACGCCGCTCGCGGCGGTGGCCGCCCAGCGGAAGTTCTCGCGGGCGCACTGAATGGCCCATTCGCTTTGGTTCTGGCGGCCTGCCAATCGCGGTCCGTGACGGGAAGCTGCGTGCCGGTCGCGCGGTCGACCAGGAACCACGGCTCGCCGGGCCGGCCCGACGGCGAATCGCCGGATGCCGCGTTGAAGTGCCACCCGTGGCTGATCGCGTCGTAGTCATGGCACTTGCCGCAGGTCAGGCGCGTCGAGAGCGGAAGCGAGGGCAACGCGCCGATCCGCGGCGGGACCTGCTCGCCGGCGAGGATCGTCTCGTCCGTCTCGTCGTACAGCGGGATGACGTGCGCGGGCCGCGTGCGGCTGCCGTCCGGCGGCTTGTAGAGCGGCGGCGCGCCGGCGGAGGGTTTGGCCGCCAAGCCGGCGATGAAGAGGAACGCGAGAAGAAGAACCCCACTCCACTGGAGCGACGGGAGGAACGATGGCGGTTTCAAACCTTGAACTCCTCCGGCTTGAATTCCAAACGCCGCGCCGCTTCGACGGCGTCGTTGGCGCGCAGAACGGCCACCGCGGTCTCGTAGCCGATTTCGGCCGGGCAGTTCAGCGGCACGCCATAGCGAATCGAATCGAAGAAGTTCTCCAGGTGCGGCTGGTGCGCCGGCTTGGCCAGTTGCACCGGCAGCGGCCAGGCGCCCAACGGCTTCGTCGGGCGCGCGTCGGCGATGACTTCGCTGGTTAGCGAGACCGGCGGGGCCTTGGTTCTCCCCAGCAAGCCCATCCGCGCCCACTTGTCCCACTCCGGCGCGCGGCTTTCGCGGAAGGCGTTGTTGCCGCTGGAGGGGATCTCGGAAATCTCAATCGAGCCGTCGACGCCCATGAAGACCTCGTAGAACAGGCCGTGGGCCGTCGTCGTCAACACCTGGTAGAACGCGCGCGCCACGCCCTCCGGCGCGTCGAATTCATAGATGGCCATCACGTTGTCGTACCATTCGTAGTTCTTGTAGTAATCCGTGCCGCCGCTGGCCGTGACCGACTTGGGGTTGTTGAGGAAGACCCAACTGAACAGGTCGATCTGGTGCGAGCCGAGGTCGACGATCGGGCCGCCGCCGTATTTCTTGAACCAGCGCCAGTTGCGGAACTCGCGCATCGTGGCATAGCCGTACTGGTTGAGCGTCTCCTGCGAGAGCTCGTAGGTCTTGGCCCAACCTAACTCCTCGGTCACCGCGCGGTTCCATTGCGCGTTGGCGTGGGTGACGCGCCCGAGGAGTTTGACTTCGTGAATCAGCTTGTTGATCGCGTGCAGGTAGCGCGGGTTGCTGCGCCGCTGGTGGCCGATCTGGAGTTTGCGCCCGGTGGCCCGTTGCGCCAGGACCATCTGCTTGGCCTTCTCCAGGCTGTTGGACATTTCCTTCTCGCAGTAGACGTGCAGGCCGGCCTGCATGCAGGCCATGGCGTGTTCGGCGTGCATCCAGTCGGGCGTGGCGACGATCGCCGCGTCGATGGCGCCCTTTTCCTTGTCGAGCATGTCGCGATAGTCTTCGTAGACCGTCACGTCGTGGCCATAGCTCTTCAACCGCCCGGCGGCCAGTTTCTGGCTGTATGGCCAGATGTCGCAGACCGCCTTGAAGCGCACCCCGGGAATGCGAACGGCGGCTTCGATCAGCACGCGGCCCTGCTCGCCGACGCCGATGATGCCGACGTTGACCTGGTCGGCCTTGCGGGGGGCCGAGGCGGGCGCGCTCGACGGCATGCTGGCGGGCTGGCTCGCGGAAAGCGGGCCGCTGGCAGGCGGCTGGGCGAACGCGGCCTGGCCCAGGGCCCATCCCGCGCCGGCCGACGCGGCGGATCGAAGGAAGTCCCGCCGGCTCCATTCCGACGAGGCTTCGGGGGTGTTGCGTTCGGACATCGTTCACTCCGTCAGGTGAGGAAAATGCCAACCGGCGAGGCAAAGGCTCGCGCCTCGCGCCGCGGTCCATCAACAAGACCCATGCTAGGGATGCGTTGGTTTACGGGTCAATGGCAGAATCGGGGTGGACGGAGAACAGCCGACAGCCAATAGCCGATCGCCAAATCCTGTCGTTCATCGTCCTGCCCCAAATCGTTTTGCCTCTAACAAGAGAACGAACGAACAAAGGCAGAACGATTCGGGGCAGGACGATTCCCCATCTCTCGGACGCCCTGCTTCACTTTCGCACGCCCATTGCCGCCTGCCGTCGCTCGATTGGCGATCGGCCACCGGCTATGGGCTAAAGGCCGCGCTCCGAGCCTGCTATTTGGGCTTGCGCGTTTCCTCTTGCGGCGCCGGGGGCGCTGCCGCAACCGCCGGGGCCACGGCCTTCAGCCCCTCCAACTTGCTTCCGTCAGGCGCGACGATATTCGCCACGACTCCCCAGTAGCCGCTATCCTGGGCCACCTTGATCAGGAGAGTGTTCGCGCCCTCTTTCAGCGTGATCGGAGCCGATTGCGCGTCCGCCTTCAGCGACTTGATCGCCTTCTGCGCCAACACCCGCTCGCCATTCACCCACACGACCGCGCCATCGTCCGCGCCGAGTTTCAGGAGCGCTTTCTGCGCCTTGGGCGACTCGATCGTAGTCCTCAGGTACGCGACGCAATTCTCGCCGCCGATCTCGTATTTCAGGTCGATGTAAAACAGGTGCGCAGGCGCCTTGGGAGACTTCATCTGATGCCAAGCGACGTTGCCGGCTCCCTGCTCTTCGGGCGGGAAGGCGACATCCAGAAGATCCGTCCCCGTCTTGCCTTCCTCCTTGAACGGCCCGGCGATCACCCAGTCCTTGATGAATTCCACTGCTTTGGCGCCGCCTTGCTCCGCGGGCTTCGAGCCGGCGGGTTGCTCTTTGGGCCGGGCCGCGGAAACGGGAGCGGAAGCCGCGCCTTCTTCGGCCGCCGCCTGGAACTTCAGGCCCTCCAACTTGCTTCCGTCAGGCGCCGTGATTTGCGCCACCGCGCCCCAGTAGCCCTTGTCCTGGGTCACTTTGAGCATCAGCGTGTTTTCGCCCTCTTTCAGCGTGATCGGCGCCTTGTCCGCGCCGGGCTTGAGGGAGCGGCTGACCTTCTTCCCGAACACCTTCTCGCCATTGAGCCAGGCGATGATCGAGTCGTCGCTGCCGAGCGCCAGTTGCGCCTTTTGCTCTTTGGGCGAGAAGACATTGGTCTTCATGTACGCGACCCGATTGTCGCCGCCGAGTTCATACTTCAAATCGATGTAGAACATGTGCGCCGGCGCCTTGGGCGATTTCATCGGCGCCCACTTCACGTCTTTTGCTTTCGGATCTTCGGGCGGGAACGCTACGTCGAACAGATCGTTGCCTGTCTTGCCTTCCTGCATGTACGGGCCGGAAAGAACCCAGTCCTTGATGAAGTCCACTGGGGGCTGAACCGGTGCGTTCTTCCCAAGGCCCGCGCCCGCCTCGCCGGCCGCCTTCGCCTTGCCGCCTTTGCCGCCTTTGGCCTCGGCCTTCGGCGCCTTCTCTTTAGCGGCTGCCTTTTCCGGGGCCGCGACGGCCTTCTGCGCCTCGGCCGCTTTCTCCGTTCCCCTCTTCTTCTTCTTCGTTTCCTCGACCGGTTGGCCCTGCGCCTTGTTCAATGCGTCCTCGCCGGCCTTCCTCAACTTGGCGTCTTTGACATTAGGCAAGGCCTTCTGAAGCGTGGCGACGACCTCATCGTTCGGCAGGTTTGAGGTCTGCGCGCAGATCTTGACCGCCGCGGCCGAGGCCTCGGCTTTGAGGCCCTCGTTGTCGAGATACGGCTCAACGAGCTTCAGCGCGGCGGGGCTTTTCACGTCGGACAGCCCCGAGAGAACCAGCCGCTTCTCATCGTCGCGCGCGGCCAGGCCCATCGCCTCCTCG
>JAPLSS010000202.1:0-6290 GCA_026398515.1 Candidatus Sumerlaeota bacterium
CTGTCCGAGGAACGCCAGCGCCAGCCGATAGACCTCGGGGCCGGGCTTGCCTTCCGACGCGCCGCGATCCAGCGACTCGACAAACAGCGCGGCCAACGCGTGGCGGCCCAAGTCGGCGCGCAGATACGGCCAATCGCGCAGCAGTTCAATCGAGGACAGCGTCCCCAGCGAAGCGCCTTCCTTCGCGTAGGCCGCGACTTCGACCTGCGCGAACGCCTCGAGGCGCGGCCCCAGGCGCGACTTCAGCCGCTTGACCCCGCGGGCGATTGCGCTGAATTTTCCACGATCGGGCGAATAGAAGTGCGCGATCTGGGTGCTTTCGGAGAAGTCCAGGGCGCGCAACACGAGCGCTTCGGTGCGAAAGAGCGCCATCCGTCGGTCCCTCGCCCAACGAAGAAGGGAACTTAAAAACAGGGAAAAGTTTCCGCATCGCTCCCCTCCGCGGAACGGGGGGCGAACGATTTCTTCACAACCTCTTCCCGCTTGCATACAATAGCGGAAGACAGGCGGCTGTGCCCACATTTTCCGCGACCATCGCCACGTTTTCGCCCGGGAGGAGGGCGCCATGAAACAACTGGTCTTTTTTCTGGCGCTGTGCGTGCTGTTGTGGTGGGCGTATCAACGATTCGGCTACCTCCTGTATCATACCGGGTCCCCCGCGCCGGCGCGGGCGCGGTTGGTCGCCGTGGCCGCCAGTCCCTCGTCCGCCGGCGGCACGGTGCTGCCCGGAGTCGACGTGGCCACGCCGCCCCCGGTGGCCGGCCAGCGGACCCCGGCGGGGACGATTTCGCTGCGGCCGGTGTTTGAGCAAGCGTGTCGCGAGAACCGCCTTGAGTTGATTGAATACGGCGAGCCGGCGGCGGGAATGGTGGAATTCACGGTGCGCGGGCGCGACCGCAACAGCGTCAACGCCGTGCTGGACACGCTGCAGCGGCAGGGCGTGGTCCAAGAGGTCATCCGGAACGCCAAGCACCCGAAGATGGGCCAGCCTTATTGGATGAAGCTGGAAGACGGAACGCAAAACCACTATGCTTATTGGAAGGTGCGCACGGTTCGATAGGGGCTTGCTTGCACACTTTGCGCGGCGGCCTCCGCAGGTTGGCGCGGAAGGAGGGCGCAATGGGAAAGCTGATTTTCTTCGTCGCGGTATGCGTGTTGCTGTGGTGGCTGTTCACCCGCGGCCCGTTGTCAAACCATCCGGCCGCGCCGGCGCCGACGCCCACGCAAGTAGCCGAGGCGACCACCACGCCCGCTCCTCCGCCTCTCGCTGCGACCCCGGCGTCCCTCTCGCCCGCAGTCACGCCCGCGACGGTCCTTTCCCTCGTTCCGTCGGCTCCGCCGCGGCCGGCCGCTCCTCCGGCGACTGCCAGGGCTCTGGCTCCGTTGCGGCCGATATTCGAGAGGGCGTGCAAAGAGAACCAGGTGGATCTGATCGGATATGACGAGCTGTCGCCGACGATCGTGCAGTTCACCGGGCGCAGCCGCCGTCCCACCGGAGTCGGCGACGTTTTGGACACCCTGCGGCGCCAAGGGGTGCTGCGCGACATTGACCTGAAAGCCGTGAACCCCCGAAATGGCAAATCGTCCTGGCCGGCAGTGGAACACGACGTGCCGGTGTATTATTCCTATTACAAGGTGAGCGTTTATCGATAAGGCGCTCCCAGGGACCGCCATTACGACAGGCGCCAGACGCCGACAGACAGAGATTCCCCGCAGACTCCATGCCCCCATGCCCTCCGAGCCGCTGACCATTCGAACGTTGCTGGCCAAGACGACGCCCTACCTCCAGTCGAAGGGCAGCCTGAGCCCCCGGCTCGACGCCGAGGCCCTCCTGGCCGAAACGCTGGGTTGCGACCGCCTGCATCTCTACCTGGACATGGACCGCCCGCTCAACCCCGCCGAGGTGGACCAATACCGGGAGTGCGTGAAACGACGGGCGGCCGGCGAGCCGGTGGCGTACATCATCGGCTATCGCGAGTTTCGCGGGCTGCCGTTCGCCGTCGACCGGCGGGTCCTCATCCCGCGTCCCGAAACCGAAGGCGTCGTCGATCTGGCGATGGAGATGCTGAAGGGCGTGGCTGCTCCGCGCATCCTGGACGTGGGAACCGGGTCGGGGGCCATCGCCGTTTCGTTGGCGCGCGAGATCGAAGGCGCGCGGGTGTGGGCCACGGACCGTTCGGCCGGCGCGTTGGAGCTGGCGCGGCGGAACGCCGACCAGCTCGGCGTCGGCGGGCGCATGGCGTTTGTCGAAGGCGACTTGTTCGCCGGACTCGCAGGCCCGTTCGATCTCGTTGTCTGCAATCCGCCGTATGTGGCCGACGGCGATCGGGCGACGCTTCAGCGCGACGTGGTGGACTACGAGCCGCATGAGGCGCTGTTCGCTGGACCCGACGGCTTGGGCTTCATCCGGCGCCTCGTCGCCGAGGCGCCCGCCCGCCTCGTTGCCGGGGGCAAGCTGGTGTTTGAGATTGGCCAAGGGCAGGCGAAGGCCGTAGAGCAGTTGTTGCGCGAAAGCCCGAGACTCTCGTTTCTCACCCTCGTTCCCGATTTGCGCGGCATCCCGCGCGTGGCCGCGGCGGAGAAGACGAAGCAGGGCGATAAGGCAGAAGAATAGAAGGCGGAATGATGAAAGACAGAAACCTGTCTCTCATCATTCCGCCCTCTATTCTTCTGCCTCTATTCTTCTGCTTCACGTTTCAGGCACGAGGGCGTCCTTGCCCATCTCGAAGGCCTTCCCCACGGACTCGCCGACACGGTAGTAAAAGCGGTCGCTGGGCGAGAAGAGAATCGGGTCGATCTTGCGGATGTCGGGGGCGTGGTCGTCGCCGAGCATGCCTTCGGCGATTTTGACGTCGAGGATCTCGCCGACGAATTGCGTGTGCGCCCCCAGTTCCAGGGTATTGAGCAGCCGGCATTCCAGAACCAGAGGAAACTCCTTCACATAGGGCGCCGCGACGAGGTCGCTGCGCACGGGGGTCAGGCCGGTCATGGCGAACTTGTCGACGTCGCGGCCCGAGTGCAGGCCAACGTAATCGGCCTCGCGGGCGTATTTCGCCGAGGGGATGCTGATGGTGAAGGCATGGTGTTTGAGGATGCCGCGGTGCGTGTGGCGTTCGGGGCGAATGGACACGGCCACGCTCGGCGGCTTGCTCGAGCAGATGCCGCCCCAGGCGGCGTTCATGATGTTGGGCCGGCCCGCCTCGTCGTAGCTGCCGACGACGAAGACCGGCGTGGGATAGACCAGCGTAATGGCGCCCAGCGAGACTCTCATGGCTCTCCCCTTGTTTGAAAAGCGTTACGGAAGCGTTCGGATTCGTTTGAACGTCATTTTGCCTGAAGACGGCCGCGTGGTCAAGCGCCACGAGACCGGCCCGCCGGCGTTACTTCGCGGGGGCGGAGGCGCCTTGCGAGGCGGGAGCGCTGGACGCCTCGACGCTCAAGGCCAGGAGGCGGCGAGCCGGTTCGCCATTGAAGCCCATGGAAATCGCTTGCTGCGCGTCGGCGCGCGCGGCGGCGGCCTCGCCGCGCTCGAGCTCGACCCGGGCGCGCACGTAATGGGCCATCCCGGAATGCTCCCTGGCGGCGATTTGCGCGTTGGCGTCGGCCAGCGCTTGGTCGGGCGCGCGCAGCCACGCCAGCGCGAGGTAGCCGCGATACTCCAGGAGGGTCCGGCGCATCCAAGGCTCCACTTGAACCGCCGCCCAGATGCGTTGGGCTTCCTCGCCACGCCCGGCGTGGGTGAGGAGCAGCGACGCCAACATCGCGAGCCACGGGTCGGGGGGCGAGGCCCGAGCGCCGTTCGCCAGCGCCGCGGAGAGCGCCTCGTCTTCGCGGCCGGCGGCGATCTGAATGGCCACGTAGGCCGTCCAATACTCCGGCGTTTTCCCGGCCTTCTCTTCCAGCGCGACCAAGGCTTGCGCGGCCTCCTTCGTCGCGCCCACGTCGCACAAGGACAGAATCTGGGACAAGCGCGCGGCGCGGTTGTCCGGGTCGACCAGAATCGCGCTCTGCAACGCCTGGGCGGCCGCGCTGGATTCCAGCAACCAGAAGCGCTTGAGCGCGGGATCGACGAAATCCGCCCGGTATTGCTGGGGATCGCACAGGAGCATCCGGCGCCCGAGCTGGGTCAAATACGCCGGATCGACGGGCGGCGCGCCGGGCTGCAAGCTCTGCTGGATCTCTTCGCGCGTCAGGTCGCGCAACGCGTCGTAGTAGACGCCGGAATAGCGGACCGCCTTCGTGAGGCACTCAATCGCCTTCTGTTCGTACGAAGGGTCGGCGTCGATCTTCGCCAGGTTGCGGTAGATTTGGCCCGCGGTCTGCAGGCTCTGGTGAAACGTCATCTCCTTGAGCGATTGGTTGAGGTAGGCGAGAGCCTGCGTAAGGTGGCCGCGCGCCTGGTCGCGCATGAACTGCGCCTGCTTCTCCTGGCCGGGCAATGTTTTCAGCCGCTGATATTCCTGCACGCACGCGCTCCCTTGCTCCAGCCGGACGCCCGCGAGATGAAACAGGGTTTCCCAGTTCAACGGGTCCTGCCGCAGCGCGGCGAGGAAATGCGCCTGCGCCTGATCCACCGCCCACCAGCGGTCCTTCGCCGTGGCGCCCGACCGCGGATCGAAGGCCATCAGGAGTCCGACGCCCATCTGCGAGTGCGCGGAGGCCATCAGCTCTTCCGCGAAATGCGACAGCAGGAGCGGCGCCACCGACGCCGGCAGCGCGCAGGCGACCAGCAGGGCCACCCGCAACGCCGCCGTCCGCGGCAGGGACCTCTGGGCGGCCGGCCCCGCGGGGGCCCATTCGCGCCCCAACGCGACCCAGACCGCCGACACCAAGGCAAAAAGATAGGCAGAGGAGGCCACGTGCGCGGGGAAGTTCACCAGCGCGTTCAATCCGTGTTGCAGCGCGATGCAGAGGAAGGCCAGCGAGACGACTCGCTCGCGCCCCGGAGGCACGGCCCGCCCGCCGCGCGCGCCTTCGCGGACGTAGACGACCACCGCCAGGAAAAACGCCGCAAAACCGGCGACGCCCAATTCCACCAGCAATTGCAGGTAATCGTCGTGCGCCTGCATGGTGCGCTTGGCCGTCTCCACCAGGCGGCTGTCGGGATGCGCGGCGAAGTAGTCGCCCTGCGCCTTGGGGTACACGCTCACGAACGAGCCGATGCCATGGCCGAAGATCGGCTTCTCGGCGATCAACGGAAGCGACACGGCCAGGATGCGCAGGCGCGTCTCGGCGATCAGCGCCTTTGGCGAGTAGGCGTGAAGCCGGGCGCGCAGCCGCCCCGCGATCGGCAGGCACAGCGCGAGGACCACGGCCAGCACGGCGAGGGCGTGGATCAGCCGCGGCCGGCGCCCCATCTCGCGCGCCATTTTCCACCCCGCCCATCCGCCCAGCGCGAGCGCAATGGGCCAGGCCGAGCGGCTCTGCGCGGCGATGACGATGAACCCCGCCAGGATCAGGTGAAGCCCCAGAACCGTCCGCCAGAGCCGGCTGCGCGTGGTGAAAATCAACGCCAGCGCGGCGAACATGCTCGACAGGACGTAGGCCGACAGTTCGGTGTTGTGCCCAATCCACGCGCCCAGCCAGTTGCGCGGATCGTCGATGAACAGGAAAAACCGGTAATAGATCGCCGCCGTGGCCGGAAGGGTCTGGAGAAGCCCGACGACGCTGAGCGCGGCGCCGATGGCGACAATGCCGGCCAGCAGCTTCCGCCGTCCGCGCTCGCCCCAGTCCAGATCCGTCGCCATGAGAAAAAAGACGGCCGCGGGAAGCAGGGCTTCGAGCGTGAAGAACGACATCCTCTGGGCCGGCGACCAGCGCACCGAGCAGACCGCCAGCGCGAGCAACGCCAGAAGCGGCAGGTGCAGAAAGGGCCGTTCCTTGCGAACCGGCGAATAGAGCAACTTCCACGGGACGTAGCCGATCGCCATCAGCGCGGCGGCCATCGCGCCCAAGGTTTCCTTCAACACCAATGGGTCGTAGCCGAACTGAAGCGCGGGGCGCAGGTTGGATTCAAAGAACAGAAGCCACCCCGCGCCCATCCGCCCGAACAGCGACTCCAACGGGAGAAAGAGCGCGCGGTCCAGGGTGATCGGATACGCCAGGGCGGTCAGCGCCAACGCGGCCAGCGCACACAGCGTCATCCAGCGCTCCAGGACCACGCGGAACCATTCGGGTTGGCGGCGGTCAGTCTTCTTGCGGCCCATGCGGAACGCGCCTCACGGAGGGTATGGAGTCCCGCCTTCAGGCGGAATGCTCGATTGCAGACGCTGATGCGACTCGGAGCATTC
>JAPLSS010000202.1:6302-12203 GCA_026398515.1 Candidatus Sumerlaeota bacterium
CGGGACTCCATACCCGCGTTTCTGGAGAAATCCCACGCGCGAAACGCCAAACGGAACGCCGGGGCGAACGGCCAGGCGCTTGGGTTCAATCTCAAGCGCGCTTGGGCGATAGAGAAAAAACGCCCACACTTCATGGAAATCCTGGGCGGAGACTGGCGGGCAATCCGACAAGGACGGTTCCTCGACGACGTTGGGCGAATGGGGGCGCATTCGCCGATTGAATTGTCCGCTCGCGCCGGAGACAATTCAAGGCCATTCGCGGAAACCTAGAGGACCTACACGACCAATATGTCCTATAACACCTGTAAACCGCGAGACGAGAGGGGGAGGACGTGGGAATGAAACGTGTCGGTTGGATGCTCATCGCGGTCGCGGCGGCCTTGGCGACCGCGTGCGGACAGGGCGCGCCGGAGACCTCTCGCAACACCATCATCTACAACGCCGGCGCCGAGCCCGAAACGCTCGACCCGGCGATGATGACGGGGTTGATCGAATTCCGCGTCGTCAAGTCGCTCCTGGACGGCCTGACGCGCCTTGACGCGCAAGGCCAGCCCGTTCCGGCGTTGGCCGAACGCTGGGAGGCCAACGCCGACTTTACCATCTTCACCTTCCACCTGCGCGACGCCAAGTGGTCGAACGGCGAGCCGGTGCGCGCCGAGGATTTCGTGTGGAACTGGCGGCGCGCCATTAACCCGGCCACCGCCGCCGAGTATGCGTATCAACTCTACTGCGTCGCCGGCGCGGAAGATCTGAACTCCAGCAAGACGCTCGACTTCTCCACTCTCGGCGCCCGCGCGCTTGACGGCCGGACGCTGGAAGTGAGGTTGGTCGGCCCCACGCCCTTCTTCCCCGCCGTCGCGGCGCTGCCTCTCTACTACCCGCTTCCGCGGTCGGCGGTGGAGGGCAAACCCGACTGGTATCTGCATCCCGAAACCTATGTCGGCAATGGCCCGTTCCGCCTGACCCAGTGGAGCCACAACGAACGCATCGTGGTCGACCGGAACCCGCAGTACTGGAACGCCCCGGCGGTCAAGCTGGACCGCGTGGTCTACCGCATGATCGAGGCCGAATCGACCGCGCTGGCGGCGTTCGAGTCGGGCGAACTGGACGTTATGGCGACCGTTCCGCGGCCCGACATTCCGCGCCTGCGCGGCCGGCCCGAGTTTCACACCTCCCCGGAGTTAGGCACGTACTACGTCAACTTCAACTGCACGCGCGCGCCGTTCGACAATACGCTCGTGCGCAAAGCGTTCGCCCTCGCCATCGACCGCCAGACGATCGTGGACAAGGTCACGATGGGCGGGGAGACGCCGGCGCTGGCGTGGGTCCCCCCCTCGATGCCCGATCCCGCCGGCGGCGGATTCTTCCGCGCGGCCAAGGAGACGTACTTCAAGGACCACGACGTCGAGGGGGCGCGCAAGGCCCTCGCCGAGGCCGGCTACCCGGGCGGCCAGGGATTTCCCAAGGTCGCTTACATCTATAACACGCAGGAGAACCACAAGGCGATCGCCGAGACGTTTCAGCAAATGTGGTCCGGCGCGCTGGGGGTCGAGGTCGCGTTGGAGAACATGGACTGGAAGGTCTATCTGGAGCGCCTCCACAACGCGGATTACGACCTGGGGCGCGGAGGATGGACCGGGGACTTCACCGACCCGATCAACTTCCTCGACATCTTTCTCTCCGCGAGCGGCAACAACAATCCCCACTGGAAGAACGCCCTATACGACCAACTCCTGGCGAGCGTGAAGAGGACGGGCGACCAGGCCGAACGCTCGCGCCTGATGCATCAGGCCGAGGACGCGCTGTTCACGGAATTCCCCCTCGGCCCGATCTATTATTACACGAATCCCTACTTGGAAAAAACGCGGGTGCATGGCATCCTGCGCAATCCGGTGGGATGGCTGGATTTCACTGAAGCGTGGGTGGACGAAGGGAAATGACTCGATCCGCAAATCTGGAGGAATCATAGGGAACCACGGAACACACAGAAGACACGGAAAGAGAGCGTTCCCCCAAACATCGCTCTCTTCTAAGCGGGTCTTGTTTTCTCGGGGTCTGGTTTCCGTGTAGTCCGTGTTTTCCGTGGTTTGAGCTGCTTTTTCGATGGCGAATTTCGCGCGCCTCACCCTTCAAACAGCGACTTGGCAAACGCGAGATCCTCGACGATCTGGCGGTCGACGGCGTCGTGGTCGCTGTATTCGGCGGTCAGGCAGACGACGCCTTCGTAGTTGCGCTTCTTCAGCTCCTCGACGACCGTCCGCCACGGCGCCAGGCCCTTCCGCCCCGTGGTCCAGTGTTTCTTCCAGCGAACCTCATCCGCGCCGGGCGGCGTGGTCTGGACCCAGATGCCGTTCTTCAGGTTCACCATGCACAGGCGGTCCCAGAGAATGTCCAGCGCCAGGTCGGGCAGCTCGCCGTTGAGCGCGCAATGGGCCGGGTCCCAGACCGCGGCCACGTGTTTCGGATCGAACTTCTCCAGCACGCGGCGCAACCCGCAGGCGTTGGGGACGAAGCGGTCCGCATGGTTCTGCACCCCGATCGTGACGCCGTGCTTCTCCAGCAGCGGAATAAGCGCCTCCCATTCGCGCATGCACTCGGCTTCGGCCTCGAGATACGTCTGCCCCTTCTTGACGGCGGCCAGCGTGCGCAGGACCGGCACGCCGGTCTCGCCGCAAGCGGCGATGGTCGCCTCGTCGGTCGGCCCGGCGACGCTCAGGATCTTCACGCCGCAATCCGCCAACTGCCGAACCGCAACGGGCAGGTCGCGGGCGATGCTCTCCGGCTCGACCTGAAAGCCGGGGCGCACCGGCAGTTCGATCCCGTCGAACCCCAGGCCGTGAACGAACCGGCCCAGTTCCGGAATGGGCGCCTTCCAGGGCTTGGTGAACACGGAATAGACGATCTTGTTGGCGGCCATAGCGCGGATTCTCCTTGCTAAACGATTCGTCGCGATGAGGAACGGGACTCGACACGAGGCTATATTCACCCGGCGCGGAATTGGCAAGAGGCAATTTGAGCAGGTCCGCCTGAGGGGTGCGTCCTGCGGTGTAGCTTTGGTCCCATGGGTTGCGGTTCCTGGGAGCGCCGGCGTCCTCGCCGGCTGTGTCACACAAGGAATGTTTGGATGAGAAGGAGCCGGCGAGGACGCCGGCGCTCCCAGGAACCGCAATCGACAAGAAACGGAGCATCCCTTGTCGTGTCGTTGTCAATCGGGCCTCCCCAACTCCATCCCGCCTGCCGTTTTCTGTTGCGCTCTTCTTCGAAATTGCGAAGATGGCGAACTTCATCACTTCAAGAGATCGGTTTTCCCTCCCGGGCAGGAAGGCGCGGTTGTCTTTAGCCAGGGGAGAACGCGACGCGGAGCACGGACGGATGGCCGAACGAAGCATCGGCGTGGGCGTGGTCGGCGTGCGCAACATCGGAGTCGGGCACGTCAAGCGCTGCAAGTCCATCGACGGCATGGACGTCGTCGCCATTGCGGATGTCGATCCCGAACGCCTGCGTGGCGTCGCGCGGGACTATGCCATCCCCCGCGCCTATGCCGAGGCGGGACAATCCGTCCAACTCTAAGAAAGGAGCTCCAGGCATGCCGGCTCTGACGCTCTCGTATGGAACCAACCAGCGGATCATGGTGGGCTACCGGACGCCGCAGGTGAGCAACGTTCTCTCGCCCAGCCAGAAGATCATCCTGGCCAAGGACCTGGGCATGGAGGTCATCGAGCCGTCGCTGGCGATACGCGAGTTTCCGACCCTCGACCATGCGAAGGAAATGCGCCAGGCGGCCGACGACATGGAAATCCGGGTCCCGTCCATCGGCCTCAACTTGCCGCTGACCGAGCCCGACGCCGACGAGGCGATGAAGAAGGCGCTCGATCTGGCCGTGGAGTATTGCGGCATCCTCGGCGCGACCTACGCCTTCTCCCGCGCCATGAATCCCCCGGAAGGCATCCCCCAAGCGAAGACCTGGGAGACGTTCGGCGATCGCGCGCATCTGGCCGCCGAGACGCTGGGGAAAGCGGGCATCCAATTCGCCATCGAGGCCGACCCGCCGTGTTTCATCCATACGCTGGAACGGCTCGAACTGGCGTTGGCGGCGGCTGACCACCCGAACTGCTACCCGAACTACGATCCGACGAACTTCTACGTTGTCGGCAGCGACCCCTTGCGCGCCATCTTCGTCCTCGGCGACCGCATCCACAGCGGCCACATCAAGGACGGGGTCTACCGGACGAATCTGAAGAAGGAAATCGCCATCGGCTGCGGCGAGGTGGACTACTTCGCCATCTTCAGCGAATTCATCCGCCGCGCGATGAGCGTGCGCATGTTTCTGGAGCATTGCAAATCGCCGCAGGAAGTCCGCTCCGGCGCCGAGCAAATCCGCAAGGTGTTCGATCAGATCGCCCGGTGACGCCGCAAGGGAATTCGGGGCGCGGGCGTCCTCACCCGCAAGTGATCAGAATCCGATGCGGTTCACGGGGGCGCATCCCGCAGTGTAGCTTCGAATAAGGAAGAAAGCGCTTCGCGCACCTATTCCTGCTCTTGCGCTCCGAGAAAGCTGCATCGCGGGATGCACCCGGTTCACGGCGCGTGAGGAGATCCGCGCCCCCAGGAACCGCAACGGAACGGCATCTGCTGGGAAATCCAGACCACAGGCCCTCCAGGTCGTCCCATACATCCGATGGGACCATCGCCTCAGTGTTTCATCAGGTTGTCGAGGGACTGCCCCACCGACTCGTAAAAACTGCCGGAGCGGGGGCGGAAAACCTGGAACTTCTCATTGGGCGATCCGACGAACGGACGCAGGACCCAGGCCAGCTGCGTGCCGACGAAGCCGTAGAGGAGCAGCCAGATCAGGAACAACAGCTGCGGCGTGGCCCGCCGCCTGCCGATGGACGCGACCTGGGCGCACTGCGCCAGCGCCGACAATCCCACCAACCCGGCGTACAGGAAGAACAGAACGTGGAGCAGCTTGATGAAGTCGTAGGTCTTGCTGGTGAGCGCGAAGAAGAACGCCACGCTCCCCATGCTGGCCAGCGAAATGCTGGTGGACGCCATCGCCCCCAGCGTCATCGCCACGACCGCCCGAAACGGAAGCCGCGCGCCCATGAACGTGTTCGACACGTAGATCGGCGGCAGGACGATGAGCAGCGTCAGGAGGAAGAGGACCGGGACTTTGACCGCGGTCACCAGGATCATCAGAATCCGATGCTGCATGGGCATGACCGACCCCTGCAGCAGATTTGTGGCGCCCATGACCGCCCCATACAGCGCGGCCATGACCAGCGCGATCAGGAAGAAGGTCCGCGCCAGCTCCCACAGCCCCACGTCCTGCTTCAGAGACTCCATCACTTCTTCGGGGTGATGCAGAAGGTAGTCCACTTGCCGCCAAAACCCGGACGGCAATTGCGCGGGGCCGTGGCTTTCGATGGGCGGCTTGGCGGCGGACGCCGAGGCGGATTGCGGCGCTTCGTGTTGCAGGGGAGTCTCGTTGTCAGGCATGGTTCGGTTCCCTTTCAATGATGAATCATCTTCCAAACCGACTCGAAGAAAGACCCTTCGATGGGCCGCAGGAATGTGTAGGCGATATGGCGGTCGCCGATCCAGGGCCGCAGCGTCCACGCCATCTGCATTCCGACGACGCCATAGAGAACGGCCCACGCCCAGAGAACCATGCGCCGAAGGGGCCGGCCCAGCGCGGCGGCGGTCGCGCGAAACGTCGCGGCGATGACCGCCAGGCTCAGCGCCCCGGCCAGGGCGAAGACGGCCACATGCATCAGGACCAGGAAATGGTAGTCTTTCTCGAAGGACGTCGCGGTGAAGAACAGGCTGACCGGCGCGTAACTGGCGAGCGCCGTCGCATTGGCGCTGATGGCCAGCAGCAACAGGCGAAGGCACGGCCGG
>JAPLSS010000260.1 GCA_026398515.1 Candidatus Sumerlaeota bacterium
GTGGGGCAGACGTATATCGACAAGGGCGATTTCTCCGAGGAGTTGAACCGCTATGCGGCGGAGGAACTGAGGTTCTTCCTCAAGTCCAACGGCCAGGGAATGAAATCGGCCACTCCCGAGGGGCGAACGAAGTGGCGCGAACGGAAAGAGAAATACGGCGTGAAGATGGCCTACGCCGAGTGGGGGCCGTCGGGTCGGATTGTCGACGAAGAGCAATTCCAATTGAAGAAACAGAAGAAGCAACAGGCGGCCGACAAGGGCGAATACAACCCCAAGATCGAACTGGACATGTCGAAGATGGCGCCGCTGAGCGTCGCCTATCGCGGCCTCATCGGCGACGACAACGATCCGGCGCTCCGGCCATCGGCGCGGCTTAGCTATATTGCCATGGGAGAGCGGTATCCGGAGGTGGAGACGGAGGAGGAATGGAGCGCCGCGCAGAAGTGGGCGTGGGAACACCTGGAAGCCTAATAAGGAATAAGGCACGAGCATATAGAGTATGGAGTCCCGCCTTCAAGCGGAATAGAGCAATTCGCGCATGAGCGGCGATGCGCCCCTTCCGCCTGAAGGCGGGACTCCATACTCCCAGGCTCTTCGAAGAAGAGATACGAATGATGCGTCTCCCGAATGCACTCATAGGGACGGTCATGATGATGGCGCCACTCCGGTTGAGCGTCGCGGCGGAAGCATCGCCGCGGCCGCCGGTGCGGTTCGACGAAGTGTCCCGCTCTGCTGGCGTGTGGCGCACGGGGATCGGGTGGGGCGTCTCCTGGGCCGACATTGACGGCGATGGCGACATGGACCTCCTGCAGCCGAGCCACGACCTCGGCGATCCGTTCCTCTACCTCAACAACGGCGACGGCACGTTCCAGGACATCTCCGACCGCATCCCCGTCCGCCCGTACGCCGATCACCACGTATGGCGCTGGGCCGACGTGAACAACGACGGCTATCCCGATCTCACCAACGGCGTCGGCTCCACCGGCGGCCACACCTTCAACTACTGCGAGGTTTTCCTGAACGACGGCAAAGGCGGCTTTCGCGACGTCACCGATGAGCTGCAATTGGGCGGCAAGAAGAAACGCGGCCGCGGCATCACCTGGGCCGACGTCGACAACGACGGGCGGCTGGACGCCCTCATCACCGCCCACCTGCCGGTCAAGATGGATCCGAAGTACGAAGGCTTCCGCGGCTTCCAACTCTTCCTGCAAAAAGGGGGACAGCCGCCTATTTCCCGCCCCTCCGCCAGCGGGCCAGACGCGTCAGATGCTGGACGGGAAATAGGTGACTGTCCCCTTTTTTGCAGGTTCGAGGACGCCTCCGACGCCTCAGGCCTCCACCACAACGGCCATTCCTACTGGTGCGCGCCGGGCGACTTCGACGGCGACGGCGACATCGACCTCTTCGTCGAACACCTGACGGAGCCCTGGCATTTCTACGAGAACCTGGGAGGCGCGAAGTTCCGCGATATCACCGAGCGGCTCCCGTTCGCCGGAATGGAATGGCTCAGCGACGTCGAATGGGTCGACTACGATGGCGACGGCGATCTCGACCTCTACCTCTCGCGCGGCCCCTCGGGGCGCAACGCCACCACCGAGGGCTATCATTTCCAGGGCAATCAAGCGGAGTTCTTCTTCGAGCGCGCCGACCGAAAGGATCTCGCCGATGAAATCGTCGTCCAGTCCAAGGCGACGCATTTCGAGCTGCGCCCGTGCGAGGAGTTCAAGGAAGTCATCTTCAGCCGCCACATGTTTCGCCCCACGCCCGGGGAGATCCGGCTCGGGCGCCAGGCCAAGCCCGCCAAGGAGTTGCCGGTCTATGTGAAATGGCGCGCGCCGGGCGAAGAGCTGGAGGAGCCGTCCGAGGAAGACGGGGCGGCGGCGGTCGCGGGGGAAGCGCCGACCGACCTCAACGCGCCGACGATCGATGCCGAGACCAGCCCCTGCGTCTGCATCTGGCGTCCCGAAGACGAAGCCGCCTGGCACGTGCGGTTCATTCGCGGCGAGGAGCGCGGCAGCCAGCATTTCTCAGCCGGCGTAGTCCTGAATGCGCCGATCGAGGCGGTCCGATTGGTGGATTGCGAGTTCACACCCTATGAGAATCACCTCTACGAGAACCAAGAAGGCGAATTCGTCGACGTCTCAGAGACAACCGGCCTGATCGACCCGGAGAATACCGGCGATGCCCTTTGGCAGGACTTCGACAACGACGGCGATCTGGATTTGCTCCTGGCGCGCGTGAGTTATTCCTGCCATGGCGCGGCGCCGTTGGCGTTGTTTGACAACCAAGGCGACGGGCGCTTCGTGAAGATCGAACACGGGTTGGGCCTGGACCGCCGCGTGATCCAGAGCCGCGCCGGGGTGGCGTGCGCCGATTACAACAACGACGGCTACCTCGACGTCGTGGTCGGCGCGGGCATCTCCAACCCTCCGTTCCGCTATGGCGAAAGCATGCTCTTCCGCAGCCAGGGCGGGGCCAACCATTGGCTGAGAATCCGGCTTCGCGGAACGCAAAGCAACGCCGATGGCATTGGCGCATGGGTCTACGTCGAGGCCGCGGGGAAGAAGCAGACGCGCTATCACATCGCCGGCCAGTCGTTTGAAGGGCAGGACACGTCGGTGATTCACTTTGGACTGGGAACGGCGGCGAAGGCCGACGCCGTCACAGTCCGATGGCCCAGCGGGAAGACGCAGACTCTGAAGGATATGAAGGCGGATCAGGAGATCGCCATCCGCGAAGAGTGAAGAGGAAGACAATTGGCGCTCGGCAACCGCCATTTACACCACATCCAGAGGATTCGCCCATGGCCATTCGGCTGTTCTATGGAAACGCGCTGGCGGAGAGCGTCGGCGCGGAGCACGGCGTGGCGCGCGCGGAGATCGACGGACTGAAGCCGCGCGCCAAAGGCATCCGGGCGGCGCTGAAGAAGATGCGCGCGAACGGCGAGATCGGCTTTTACGATCTGCCGTACGACAGGCAGGGCGCCGCCGCGTCGAAAAAACTGGCGAAGCACGTGCGCCAGGGGTTTGAGAACTTCGTCTTGCTGGGCATCGGCGGCTCGGCGCTCGGGCCGATCTGCGTGCATACGGCGCTGGCCCATCCGTACCACAACCTGCTGGACAAGAAGGCGCGCCAGGGCGCTCCCCGCATGTTCTTTCTCGACAACGCCGATCCGGAATGGGTCGGGCGCCTGGCCGAGGCGGTCGATCTGAAGAAGACGTTCTTCAGCGTGGTCAGCAAGAGCGGTTCGACCCCGGAGACGCTGGCGCAGTTGATGGTTTTCCACCAGGCGGCGGCCAAGGCGGTCGGGGCGCGCTCGGTGGACCGGCATTTCGCGGCGACCACGGACCCCGTCGCGGGACCGCTGCGCGCGTTGGCCGTCCAGCGCGGGTGGCCGGCGCTCGACTTGCCGGCGAACGTCGGCGGGCGCTTCACGGCGCTGACGACGGTGGGCCTGTTCCCCGCGGCGGTCGAAGGCATCGCCCCGGAGAAACTGCTGGCCGGCGCGGCGGCGATGGAGAAGCGCTGCCGGGCCGAGGACCTCTGGAAAAACCCGGCTGAGCTCTTCGCCGCAATCCATTTTCTGGCCGACAAGCGCAAGGGCAAGATGATCGCCGTGATGATGCCCTATTCGAGCGCGCTGCGCGATCTGGCCGACTGGCAGCGGCAACTGTGGGCCGAGAGTTTGGGGAAGGCCAAGGCGCTGAGCGGCGCGGGCGTTCACGTCGGCCAGACGCCGGTCAAGGCCCTCGGCGCCACCGACCAGCACTCGCAGGTGCAACTCTACGCCGAAGGGCCGAACAACAAGATTTTCACCTTCATCAGCGTCAACCGCTTCCGCCGGGTCTGCCCGATCCCGCGCAGCCTCCCGGAGATCGGCGAGCTCAACTACCTCGCCGGGCACGATATGGGCAAGTTGCTGAACGAGGAGTTGAACGCCACGGAATTCGCGCTTGGCAAGGCGAAACGCCCCAGCGTGCGATTCCAACTCGACGCGATCACCCCGGAGAACCTCGGCGGGATGTTCTTCGTCCTGGAGGCGGCGACGGCCGTTGCCGGCGGCCTCTACAACATCGACCCGTTCGACCAGCCCGGCGTCGAGGAGGGCAAGAGGGCCACCGCGGCGCTGATGGGCCGCAAGCGGCCGGAAGACGCGGCCAAGCGCGTCGAAATCGCCGCGAGCCGCAAGAAGGTCGGAACGAAAAATGCAGTGTGATCCCGAGGGGTCCGACAGGTCCGACCGATCCAAGTACGCTTCATCACAACAAAGGAGTCAAAATCACATTCTGGTCTTTTGCGTCCCCGGATGCATCTTCCTCGTTCCTAACTCAGCCGGGCTTTAGCCGGCTCCTCTTTGCACCCGGCTTCAGCCGGGGTGGAGGCGGGAAGAAAACAGCTGCCAGGGCGCTTTAGCGTCGCTTCCCGATCGGGGCTTCAGCCAATCTGGCGCCGGAAGCTTCCATTCATGGCTGAAGCCTTGATCGAGAAGCCGCGCTGAAGCGCGCTGCGGAGGGGCCCACTCTGGCCTTGTCCACCCCTGCTGAAGCAGGGTGCAAAGGGGAGCCGGCTAAAGCCCGGCTGAGAAATACAGACGCTTCTGCCGTGGGGGGAGTCCTGGATCGCCAACGCCCAATTTTGACCCTTCTATTGTGTTGGAATTTACTAAGAGGAGAAACCAATGCCCGTTGAAACCTTGAGTTGGAGGAGCGGGAAGCTGCGGATCATCGATCAGACGTTGTTGCCCGCGCGGCTGAAATACATCGACCTCCAGACTCCGGAGCAGGTCTGGGAAGCAATCAAGAAGTTGCGCGTGCGTGGCGCGCCGGCCATCGGCGTGGCCGCGGCGTTCGGCTTGTATATCGGCGTCAAGGATAGCAAGGCCAGGACGGGCAAGGAGCTCCTGGGCGAAGTTCGGCGCGTGGCCAAGTATCTCGGCTCGTCGCGCCCGACGGCGGTCAACCTGTTCTGGGCGCTGGAACGCCTGACGCGCCTGGCCGAACGCCGCGCGGAGGAATCGCCCGTCCGAATCAAGAAGGCGCTGCTCGACGAGGCGCGGGCGATGATCGACGAGGACAATGCCGTCTGCCGCGCCATCGGCGACGCCGGCCAGGCGTTGCTCCGAAGCGGCCAGACGGTGCTGACCCACTGCAACGCGGGCGGGCTGGCCACGGCGTCCTACGGCACGGCGCTGGCGGTCGTCTATCGCGCGGTGGAACGGGGGAAGAAGATCGCGGTCTTCGCCGATGAAACGCGGCCGCTCCTTCAGGGCGCGCGGCTGACAACCTGGGAGTTGATGCAGTCGAACGTGCCGGTCACGCTGATTTGCGACAACATGGCGGCCACGGTGTTGTCCAAGGGCTGGGTCGACGCGGTGATCGTCGGCGCCGACCGCATGGCCTCGAACGGCGACTTCGCGAACAAGATCGGCACGTACGGCCTGGCGATCCTGGCGAAGGAGCACGGCGTGCCGTTCTATGCCGCGCTGCCGTTGTCGACCATCGACATGTCGCTGAAGTCGGGGGCGGAAATTCCGATCGAGGAGCGCCATCCCGACGAGGTCGCCGCGCCCGGCGGCCTTCGGATCGCCCCGCGCGGTTGCCGCGTGTTCAACCCCGCCTTCGACGTGACCCCAGCAAAATACCTGGCTGGCATCATCACCGAGAAGGGCGTCATCCGCCGGCCGTTCAAGGCGAATCTGAAGAAGCTGTTTGATAAGGCATAATCTACCGCAAGGAACGCATAGAACACAAAGAAGACGATCTCTTCTCTGCGCTCTTTGCGTTCTTTGCGGTGAATCTGCTACCGCTTCAACTCCAACCCAAACCCCGGCGCACCCGGCATCACCAGATTGCCATCCTTGAACCGATAGGCGGAGTAATCGACGCCTTCGATGGCGCCGGGGATGCCTTCGACGATGTTGACGTTGCCGGCCCCGGCGGCCAACTGCGCCGTGTAGTAGGTCCGCGCGGTGCAGGCCCAGGCGTGCGGCGAGGCCTGAACGCCCGCCGCGGCCAGCTCGGGCATGACGCGCCGCCAGCGCGTGAAGCCGACGATGTCGAGATCGATGACGAAGACGTGGACGAGTTTCTCGGCGGCCAGCGCATAGAGCCGGTCCATGTGCTCCCGCGTGTAGCCGCCGTAGCGCGTCGTCGGCTTGGCCTCGCCCTCGGCGGCGCTGGCGCCGCCTGCTTCCTTGCGCGCCTCGCCGTCGGCGATCAACGCCTTGCAGCCGGCCTGCTCCATCGTTTCCTTCAGCCGCAGCAGCGCCTCGCGCTCCTCGGGGAACGGCTCTTCGATGACGTAGAGATCGCAGTCGGCCGCCGCACGAACATAGCCGCGAAAGTCGTCGGGCGTGTAGCCGTCGTTGGCGTCGACGAGGATGCGGCAGTCGGGAAAGCGTGCGCGGACGGCGCGGGTCACGTCGACGTCGCGCTGAATGCCTTCGGGGCGCGGCATCCATTTGAACCCGCGGCCGATCTTCAGTTTGAACGCGCGATAGCCCAGATCGTAATCCTGCCGGCAGCAATCGATCACCGCCGGGATTCCGCGCGGATTGTTCTCCGGGTCGAGATCGTCCAGGTAGATGGCGCCGCTGTAGACGGGGACTTCGCGCGGCCCTTTCGCGCCGAGAAGGGCGTAGACCGGCGCGCCGAGGATGCGCGCGGCCAGGTCGTGCAGCGGCTTGTCGAGCGGCATGGCCTCGTCGGCGGTTCCGGCTTCGGCGTCGAACAGGTCGCCGACGCGCGCGCCGATGAACTTCTGGGTCGCGCTGTCATCCACGTTGGCCATGGCCCAGCCGACGACGCCCTGGTCGGTTTCGAGAATGCGGATGCGGGGCGATCCGCCGCGGCCGTGGCTGTTGAGTTTCGCGTTGCGTCCGACGGTGCGTGGATAGCGGTCCTGCATCACGCGGCCCTCGATGCGGACGATGCGGTGTTCGGCAAGGGCGGGCTGAGCGGCGGCGGGACTGATGGGCATTGAAGCGGACGCGGCCATGGCGGACTCCTTTCGACTCCAGGTCATCGCCGCCGTTGCCGCGGCAACGGCTTGCAGAAATGCGCGACGTTTCATGACGCTTCTCCGGTTTGCGGGTTCGGGCATTGTTCCGCATCCCTTCGGAGACGCGCAATCGTTTCCGCGCGATCTGTCGCAGCACAGTGAGAATGTCCCCTGTTGAGCACAATAGAAATGTCCCCGTCGCAATGGAGCGGGCCAACGTGGCGTAAGCTTTCCCGCTGGCGCGGCGCGCTTGCGCTTTTCCCTCATTCCGGCTCATTCTTTAGCCGTCTTCGGACGAAGCAGAAGATGTGAGGGATTATTGCGTCATCGAGGGGCCGCGTCGCCATGCGCGAAATCAGCGTCGAACCCAGCGCCTCCCGCTCGGAATGCATCGGGCCGTATGAGATCCTGGACACGATTGGCCGCGGGGGCATGGGGCAGGTGGTGCGGGGTCGGGACCCGCGCGCCGACCGCGTCGTGGCGATCAAGATTCTCGCTGGCGAATTGGCGGGCGACGCGGAGGCCGTCGCCCGGTTCGAGCGCGAAATCGCCGCCGTCTCGTCAATCCATCATCCGAACGTGGCCGAAGTGCTCGATCGGGGGCTTCTGTCGAACGGGCAGCCGTACATTGTCATGGAGTTCCTCGACGGCCCCTCGCTGGCCGACCTGATCCGCAATCGCCTCGACCTGCCCTTTTCGCGCGTGGCGCGCCTGATGCGCGAAGCGGCGCAGGGCCTGCACGCGGCCTTCAAGGTCAAGATCATCCACCGCGACGTCAAACCGGCGAACCTGATGCTCGCCGCGGACGACACGCTCAAAATCGTCGATTTCGGCCTGGCCAAAAACCTGTTCGAAAACACGTTCCGCACGATGCCCGGGGCGATCCTGGGGACCCCGCGCTACATGTCGCCGGAGCAGGGACGAGGACAGTCGATCGACCACCGCTCCGACATGTATTCGCTGGGGGCCTCGTTCTACCACCTGACGGCGGGCCAGCCCCCGTTCGAGGCCGAAACGTCGGTGGCGTTGATGATGATGCACATTCAAACGCCGCTGATGCCGCTGTACGTGATCAACCCGCACGCCCCGGGCGACCTGTGCGAGGTCATCCACCGCCTGATGGCCAAGGACCCGAACGACCGCTACGCGGACTACGACGACTTGATCGCCGAGCTGCGGCAGGTCGAGATGGCGCGCCGGGCCAAAGAGGAGGCCGATCGGGACGCCGCGTGCGGCGCGGCCGGTTCGGATTGGGAGAAGACCATCGTCCTGAGCGCGCGCCCGGATTCGCCGGCGCCGCAGACGCTGACCATGAACGACGGGCGGGTGGTCGTCCTGCCGCCCGAACCGATACCGCCGAACCGCACCGCGCTCGGACGAGTCGTCGGCCTGGCCGCGTGGTTCGCGATTCTGTTCGCCCTTGTCACTCTCCTGACGCGCGGCAAACCGGAGGAATCGACACGCCGCAACTCGGCGTTGGGGGCGTTGATCGCCAGGATCATCTATCACGAGCCGGTCGAGGACGAGAAATCGGGAAACGAGAAACTGAACCAGGAATTGGAACTGACTCGCGAGCGCATGAAAACGATTTACAAGGACTGCCTGATCTTCGAGGCGCGCAAGGGGGAGTTTCCGCGAAGGGCCGCCGACCTTGTGGGCGCGGGCATCGTTGGCAGTTCCGAGATCGTCGACGGATGGGGCCGGCCCTTCGCTATCTACCCCGTCCGGCGGGAATTGATCTCTTTCGGGAAAGACGGAGCCGAAAGCACACAGGACGATTTCCGGCTGGAGCCGAACGGCATTTTCAGCGCCCTGCCCGTGGAGCTTCAGGAATTGGATATGGAAAAAGCCGCTCAGCGGGATTCGCAGGGCAGCTAAGCGATTGAGCAACTCTATTTCACCACAAAGACACAAAGGCGCGAAGGAAGAACTGCCTTTGTGTCTTTGTGCCTTCGTGGTGAATTCAAGCGCGGGCCGCCTATTTTGCCTTGGCCAGGTTCGCCGCGACGAAATCCCAGTTGACGATGCTCTTCAGGACCTCGTCGATGTACTTCGGCCGGGCGTTGCGGTAGTCGATGTAATACGCGTGCTCCCACACATCGAGGGTCAGCAGCGCGGTCTGGCCGCGCTTCATCGGCAGGTCGGCGTTCGAGGTTGGCGCGATCTTCAACTTGCCGCCCTCGGCCACGAGCCACGTCCAACCCGAGCCGAAGAGCGCCCCGGCCTGCGCCGCGAAGCCCTCCAGGAACTTCTCCACCGAGCCGAAGTTGGCTTTGAGGGCCTCGGCCAGCGCGCCCGCGGGCTTGCCGCCGCGGTTCGGCGTCAGGCAATTCCAGAAGAAGGTGTGGTTCCAGACCTGGGCGGCTTGGTTGAACAACTTGCCCTCGGAGGCCAGGATGATCTCCTCCAGCGTCTTGTTGGCTTCCGGCTTGCCGGCGGTCAACTCGTTGAGCGTGTCGAGGTATTTCTGATGATGCTTTCCGTAATGGTATTCCAGGGTTTCGGAACTCATGACCGGCTCCAGCGCGTTCCTGGCGAAAGGCAACGCAGGCAGTTGAAAGCTCATGGCGCGACTCCTTGATGAAATAGGGCGCAGGCATGGCGACGAGGCGTTCCATGCGCGCGAAACCGCGACGCCTTCGGGAAGGATGGGCCGCGAACGGCCTCTTCCCCCCTGGCGCGCGGCCGCGCCGGGCGCGGAAGGCCATGCGTCATGCGCCGCTGCTTGTAGTGCTTAGGTTAGCGTCCAAGTCCCAGGCGGTCAAGGGAAAGTCGGAAAACTGTCTTCGATCCAAGACTCTTTGTGGGGCCGCTGCGATTCGATGCATGAATCAGCGACGCTGCCTTTGGCGTCAGTCCGCGCTGTCCGCCGCCTGAGGATTCACGCTGCGCCGCCGCGGCAACTCAACATAACTGAGCCACAGGAAGATCGCCGTGGAGAAGGGAATCCCGATGGCTCGGGCGAGGGACTCCGCCGTCCCGGAGGCGCGAAACTGCGCGGGGTCGTGAAGACCCATGCCAAACGCATAGAAGGCGAGGGCGAGCAGGAGGTAAACCGCGTCTTTCCTTTTACGCCACCAATAGAGGCCCAACAGGATGCCGGCCAGGCAGCCCAGCAGATGAACGCCCATGCCGGCCACGGGGAGGAATAACGCAACTTGAAATGCCGCCATGGGGTCCATTTGGGCCGTCCTCCTCGGAAGTTTGCTACACCCGTTCGATCCGCGGAACGAACGGAACGAGTACTTGCAAACCGCCGCGCTTACAACAGATAAATCCATCGCACGGCGATCCGCGCGGCTCTTCCGCGGTCCTGGAAAGCCGGCGCCCATGAGCTGCCATGGCCGACCCGGCGCCGGCTATCGGCTATCGACGATCGGCTATCTCGGATGAACCACAAACTCCGCTTCTATCTTCCTCTGCTCGCGATCGTTCTCCTCGCCGGAGCGATGCGCTTCTGGCGCCTGGACCTGTGCATCTGGCAGCGCGACCATGCCGAGGAGTTCAGCCGCGCGCTGGATTGGATCCAAAACGGGCATTTCCCGATGCGGTCGCTCGATGCCAGCGTCGGACGGCCCAATCCGCCGGGGCTGACGTGGCTGGTGGCCGCCGCGGCGGCGATCCGGCCCACCCCGTTGTTCGCCACCGGCTCGGTGGCCTTGCTGAACACGCTGGCGGTGTGGCTGACGGGCCTCCTCGGCCGGCGGCTCGCCGGATCCCGCGCGGGGCTGTTGGCGGCGGCGCTGTTGGCCGTCTGCCCTTGGGTGGTCGTGCCGGGGCGGGGCGTCTGGGCGCCGAATTACCTGCCGTTCTTCTCCAGCCTGAGCATGTGGCTGCTGTTCCATTGGATGCGCCGGCCGGCGGCCCCGTGGATCATCGCCGCCTCGTGGATCGCCCTGTTCATGCCTCAGATTCATTTCTCGCCGGTGGCGATCCTGCCCGCCGTGGCCTATGCCGGGTGGGTTGGGCTTCGCCGATCTAACGCCTCGATTCAGCGCCTGGCGATCATCGGGATCGTGATCGTCGCCGGAGCGGCGGCGTTCTGGGCGCCCTATTTCATCGAGATGCGGCGCGAGCGCGACCCCGCCGTCTACCGCAAGGAATGCTCCTGGAACTGGTTCGAGCACGGGCCGCGCGTCGATCCCTATTGGCGCCCGGAGAAGCCCGTTTCGCGCCTGCTCCTTCCGCCGGTCATTGGCGATACGCTCGCCGTCCACAGCGCCGATTTCCTCGAATACTGGGTCGGCGATTTCGAGGAGACGATGGCCGTCCACCGGCCGCTGTGGAAGACGTATGGGGTGATCGCCAGTTTCGCCCTGCTGGTTGCGGCGATGGGCGCGGCGGGCTTCGGGCGGCGGCGGCGCGGGGCGCGTTCGCTGCGCCAGCGCATGGCGCTCTTCCTGTTGCTGTGGCTGATCCTGCCAGCGGTGTTCTTGTGCGGGCGCTTCAACCTGAACTTCCCTCACTATTTCACGATCGTTCACCCGGCCGGCTTTCTCCTCATGGCGCGCCACGCGGAACTGGCGCGTCGGGCGCGCGGGGCGCGCTGGTTGGAGCGGGATTTCCGAATGCTTCTGCTCGCCTGCATGGCCTTCGGCCTCGTCGTGTTGATCAGCCTGGCCAGCGACCTCAAAGGCAGCGAAGGCTTTCCCGAGGGCTACTATGGCATGACGTACAAATACATGCGGGAGCATCCCGAAGAGGCCCCGAGCATAGAGTCCCGCCTTTAGGCGGGATTCCGTACCCCGGCCCTCATTCCACCCCGAAATGCTTCTTCACGAACGCCCACATCCGACTGTCGTGGCGCGTGGCTTCCGCCGCCGACATGACCAGCGCGTGGCCGGCCCCCGTGCCGTCGACGAAATCCAACTCGGCGTCCACCCCCGCTTTCTTCAGCGCCTCATATAGGCTGCGCGGACTGTCCGGCGGGATGAGATGATCGCTCTTGCTATGGGTGATGAAGAACGGAGCGCTCTTCTCCGACACGTGCGGCAGCAGGCTGAACTCCGCCAGCGTCTCCTTCGGAACTTCCGCCAGCGGCGCGCCGGACCCGCCAGCCAACGCCCGCCTCGGACGCAGTTCCCGAGCGGAGCCGAGGGGCAAGGTTGGCCTGCTTCTCATCCTTGCGGGGTGGCGCGAAAGGTCCCGGGCGGACTCCCTTGAAGGACGGAGCGAGAAGACAGAACCTGCCGAGAATGCTCAACCCAATTCGGAAGCCGCGTTCGAACGGCTGTTGGTCTGCGCGTTCTTCCCTGTGTTTCATGGGATCCATTGGCCACGAGCGCCGGACTTGGGTTCATCGGGTCAAGCGCAAGTGCCCTGTGGCCTGCCCATGCCGACGTTCCGGCCTCATCGTCCTTTCCCTTTGACAGGCGCTTTCGCGAACGGAAAATGCACTCGCCTCGCGCCGGGATGGTGAAATGGCAGACACAGGGGACTTAAAATCCCCGGGCGGGCAACCGCCGTGAGGGTTCGAGTCCCTCTCCCGGCACCATCAAAAGCTCTTGTTTTTCAGGCCTTTACGGCATGTTGCGGCTCTGCCCTTCGTGGAGGTTTCGCGGAGTTCTTCCGACTCCGTTCGGGCCCGATTCTGGCCGTGTTGCTGGAAACATCCTGGAAACGTGGTCCTGTGCGGTCTTCTGCGAGTTGAGAAGGATACCCCCGCTCGGAGATCGAGCAAATCGGAAAGTGGCTGAAACACCATAGTCGGCAGCTGCTGGATCTTCGCCGAGAACTCGGTCTCGATCCTGGACTGGATCTCCGAAAAGCTCAAACCGCAGAAGATTTCATCTTCCTTGACATTTCGTGGTGAGGCGACAACCCTATCGAATCATCTGAAATCCCCAAGAGGAGGGCTCCACAGCATGGCCAAGCTCATCGCTCCACGGCTTTTTCAACATCGTAAGAGACAGAAACTCACCCAAGACGAATTTGGTCGGCAGTATGGCGTCAGCGGCCCCGGCATTTTCAAGTTCGAGAAGGGGTTCATCACGCCCACGCTCAAAGTGTGGATGAAGATGTCGGCGGACATGGGCATCCCCAGGAAAACCGCCGTCTTGATGCACATTCACGACAAACTGCCTGAGGAACACCGGGAGGTGGCCGGGATCGCCGCCATGATCGAAGGAGCGGGCGACTCGACCCTTGGAAAGGACAACTTCAAGAAGCACCGGAAGAAGGCCGAGCTTCAAGAGGCCGTGGCGAATCACCAGTGGCTCCCCCAGGGGCTTCGGGATTTCGCCGCTGATGTCGAGCAATGGTCGCTCTACAGCCCGACCGGCGAAGAGGTGAACATCCTGCGGGACATCTTCGCGCCGCTTGGCGATGGCAAGGCTCGGGACTTCTGCGACGGGTTGCGGCTGGTCCGGGAGTTCCGAGGAAGCGGGGCCTAGTTCGAAGCCCACACGTGAAGCCCGGCCTCACCGTGCGATTGTGGTCGCTCGGAGTGTGGTGGGCGCCGAGCTATGTGCAGATTGGGATTGCCTTCGAGAAGGGGGCGATTCCGGATGTGCCCGCCGACCGGACCCAGTAGTCGGTCGAGGGTGAACGGCATCGATCTTGTGCGAGGAGAATGCGCCATGGCAGAGTTAAAAGGCACGAAGACGGAGAAGAACCTGTGGGCGGCGTTTGCCGGGGAGTCGCAGGCGAGAAACAAGTACACCTACTTCGCTTCGGTCGCCAAGAAGGAAGGCTACGAGCAGATTTCGGCCATTTTCCTCGAAACCGCAGAACAAGAGAAAGAGCACGCCAAGCTGCACCTGAAGGCCCTGAGTGGGATTGGCGACACCATCGCCAACTTGAAGGCGGCGGCTGCGGGGGAAGGCGAAGAATGGACCGACATGTATCCTCGAATGGCGAAAGAGGCTCGGGAGGAAGGCTTTGCCGAAATCGCCCGCATCTTCGAGGGAATCGGGAAGATCGAAAGGGATCACCAGGAACGATACGCCGCCCTCCTGAAGAATGTCGAAAACGACACGGTGTTCCAGAAGGACCAAAAGGTTAGGTGGCGCTGCCGCAACTGTGGATTCGTCTATGAGGGGGCCAAAGCGCCTCAGAAATGCCCCATTTGCCAGCATCCACAGGCCTATTTCGACATCGTTCCTGAGAATTACTAGAACGGGGAGACGAGCGTTCAGACCGGAAACGATGGCGTAATGCCGGATTCCAACACCGAAATGCTTGATTTTCCCCGCTCTTAGCCCGAAATAGACAACGGCATTAGCGTCGCCAAGACCTCTGATCCAACCCTCATCCTATTCTGAAAGGACATCCCCTATGGCAGCCAACGCAGCAGCTCCCAAGCCCTCGACGAAGACCGAAATCGTCATCGCCCTTGCGGAGAAGACGGGTCTGACGAAGAAGGACATCGGCAATGTGTTCAGCGAACTCTCGGCTCTCGTCCAGAAGGACCTCGGGAGCCGGGGGCCGGGCGCCTTCAGCATTCCCGGCCTGGTCAAACTGAAGGTGATCCAGAAGCCTGCGGTCAAAGCCCACAAGGGCATCAACCCCTTCACCAAAGAGCCGACCGTCTTTCAGGCCAAGCCTGCACGGAAGGTCGTGAAGGCGCAGGTTCTGAAGGCCGTGAAGGACATGGTTTGACGGTTTGAGCGACGGCGAGTATCGAGTCGGCTGAGTTCCAGCAACGAGCCAGGGCGAAAAGGGGATTGCAGTTCCCTTGCCCCTGGCTCTTGCTATTCTCCGGTCTGAGCACCGTGCGAAGGGCGGCAGGTCATCGACCGTGCAGATAACGGCAAGGCGATTCGATTTCCGCAATCTCGTCCAATCCCATGGCTGGGTCTACCTGTCGCCGTGGGAATGGTCCGCCGATCAAGGCGTTCTCTCCCGACCCCTTGTGACCGGAAACGGCCGCAGCGTGCCGGTCAGCGTTCGTGTCGCCCAGGACGGCGTGAAATCCATTGTGCATTGGGAGAGCAACGGCATTGCCCGATTGAGCGACGAAGACCGCCGTTCCATTCGCTCCCAAATCAGACGGATGCTTTGCCTGGACATCGACTACTCCCCGTTCCAACGGGCGTGCGCCAAACACCCGGAATTGCGGTTTGTTCACCAGAGACGGTGCGGCGGAATGCTTCGCTGTCCCACCGCCTTTGAGGATTTGATCAAGACCGTCTGCACCACGAACTGCGATTGGCGAAACACGGAGAGGATGTGCGACTCGCTTTGCCAGCTGAACTCCGGGGCGTTCCCGACGCCCGAAGTCCTGGTTCGCTTTTCCGAGTCAAAGCTGGCCCAGCTGGTTCCCCTCGGATACCGGGCAAAGACGGTCCTTGAAATCGCACGGATCTTCCACGAGAACGAGCCGCCGCTCGATCAATGGGCGATGGCGGGCGACTTCGAATCCATCACGAGCTTTCTGCGGGGACTCCACGGCGTGGGGCCGTATAGCGTGAACCACATGCTCGTCTTGTTGGGCTACTACGGCGAGATCCCCGTGGACTCGGAAGTCCTGAAGTACATCTCGAAGATGCACTTCCAGAATCAGCGCATCACCCCCAAAGAAGCCGCCGTCCCGTATGCCGAATACGGCGAGTTCCGGTTCCTGGCCTACAAGTTCCTCCGCATGGCACGGAGGAAGCGGGGCGTCGTCAAAGTGGGTTGATGCGGACTTGCCTGAACTGCCTATTCTTGACTCCCGGTTCCTATACGGTCTCCAAGTCACCGGATGCCGACGACGGGCCTGCTGACAAGAGCCTTGCCGCCAAGTCCGAGATCGTCTTCTTCATCGCCAAGCGGTGCAGCCAGCCCTTGGGAATTCCGTTTTCGCCGTAGTATGCGCCGGCAACCTGTCCGCACACAGCCGCCGTCGTATCAGCGTCATCGCCTGTTCGCGCATTGTCTGTTGCCTCCCACAGCCGAATTCGGATTAGAAGTTCGCTTTTCCTGAACCAGTCGAGTCCAGATCGGGGGGCGGCGGACTCCTGCGCCGCGCCAACAGACGGGCGGCCCCGACGCCACCCAGAAGACCGAATAGGTGGCCAAGCCAGGACACCTGGCCCTGAAACGGGCGCAGACCCCAGATCAAGCCACCGTAAAGCACAAAGACAATCACCGCTCCGACGATGGACCCAAGGCTGCGTTCGATCCAGGCGCACGCGAGAAGAAAGCCGAAATAGCCGAAGACCAAGCCGCTGGCGCCGATGTGCACGGAATTGGGCGCTCCGAACAACCAAACCCCAATCCCGCCGACCAGCATCGTTACGAGCGTGGCGCCGACGAAATCCCGCAGACCACGCATGGCGATCATGCCGCCCAACACGGCGAACGGGACCGTGTTGGCCGCCAGATGGCGGAACCCGCCGTGCAGCCATGGGGAGAGCAGAATGCCACGCAGTCCGACGAGACGACGGGGCTTCACACCGAACCTGTCAAGGGATTGGCCGAGAAACACGGCGTCCACGATTTCCAGCGCCCACATCGCCCCCACGAGGATTGTGAGGAGACCGAGGGAGGCGCGAAACTCTGAGATCCTCGACGGGCGTTCCATGAGAACTGCGTCCTTTGGGACATCCGCTGCTCAGCGCATGTCAAGAATGCCTGGACGGGCGGTAAACGACAACTCCCAAAAGCGGCCGAATGCCGGCACGCGACAGAGCAGGCCGGGCAAGAGCGGCTGGAAGCCGAAGGCAAGACGCGCTGCGGACTACCCCGCCGTGCAGCTCTGGGGAGAGAAGGTTC
>JAPLSS010000151.1 GCA_026398515.1 Candidatus Sumerlaeota bacterium
TATCCGAACCTGGGCACAATCGACGCCGGGCGCGGCTGCCCGTTCTCGTGCAGTTTCTGCACGATCATCAACGTGCAGGGGAAGAAGATGCGCTGCCGCTCGGCCGAGGGGATCATCGCCCACGTGCGGACGCATTTTCCGGAGATCCGGTATTATTTCTTCACCGACGACAACTTCGCGCGCAACCCGAACTGGGAAGCGATCCTGGACGGCCTGATCCAGCTGCGCGAGGACGAGGGGCTGGATGTCACCTTCATGATGCAGGTCGACGCGCCGTCGTACCGCATCCGGAGCTTTTGCGAAAAGGCGCGGCGGGCCGGCTGCTCCCAGGTCTTCATCGGCCTGGAGGCGCTGCGCGAAGAGAGTCTGGCCGCGGCGGGCAAGAAGCAGAACAAGGCGATCAACTACCAGGCGATGGTGGAGGCCTGGCACCAATCGGACATCGCGATCCACGTCGGCTACATCATCGGCTTCCCCGACGACACGCCGGCCCTGGTGGCCGAAGACGTGCGGCGGCTGAAAGAGGAACTGGGGATCGACCAGGTCTCGTTCTTCATCCTGACGCCGCTGCCCGGCAGCCAGGACTATGCCGATCTGATAAAGGCCGGGGCGATCGTCGATCCCGACTACAACAAGTTCGACTCGTTCCAACCGGTGACGGACCATCCGAAGATGACGCGCGAGGAGTGGCTCCAGGCGTACCTCGACGCGTGGGATTCGTTCTACACCCTCGACCACATGCGCGACCGGCTGCTGGCGTCCAGCGAGCCCATCTACTGGGGCCTGTTCAAGAATTACATTTGGTATCGGGCCTCGGTGCTCGAACGCACGCACCCGATGATCGCCGGGTTTTTCCGGCTGAAGGACCGCGCGCTGCGCCGGCCCGGCTTCGCCGTCCAGGGACGGTGGAAGCACTTGCGCATGCGGACGCGCGACGTGGCGCGGACGCTGCGGCAGTGGACCCGCCTGTATTTCGATACTCAGGAATTGTGGCTGGAGACGCGCCCGCGGCGTGGGCGGTTCGCTATCTCGATGGAAGAACTGAAGGCGCGGTTGGCGGCGGTGCGCGAAGGCGCGTCGCTTAAGGGGCGCCGCCTGCAGGAGGCCGCCGGCGAACGGGTGGCCGCGATGCGGGAAGGCGCAACCGCGCAGGCCCACCGGCTGCAAGAGGCCGCCAGCGACCGCCTGACGGCGATGCGCGAAGGGGCCTCGGTTCAGGCGCATCGGCTGCAAGAGGCCGCCAGCGAGCGCCTGACGGCGATGCGCACGAGCGCGCAGGAAGGCCTGACGCGCGTGCAGCAGAACGTGCAAGAGGGGATCAAGCACGGGCGCCAGAACCTGAGCGCTTTCGGCCAGGAGATTGTCGACACGGGGCGCAGAACGCCGGGCCGGATCGTGCGCATGTGGGACAAACTGCGGTTCTGGTCGGCGAAGGGGATCTACACGCGCGCCGCGCTCAATCAATACTGGAAGACCACGTACGCCAACTTGCGCAAGGGCCGCATCTTCGACATCAACCCCGCGATGCTTCTCTGGAACGCCCTGCGCGACGCCAAACTGACGACGTCGTTCGCCTTCCACCTGATTCTCGCGCGGACAAAGTGAGAACGGGGTCCGCGGCAGTCGGACCTCCTCGACGTCGACGTGCCGGAAGCGATGAGCGCGTTTTCGCAGCGGGAATCGGCCTACGAAGCCTCCCTCGGCCCCGCCTCGCGCGTCATCCTGCCGACGCTGCCGGATTGCTTCTTGAGGGAGCCGGCGGAACGGCGGTTGACTCTTGCCCCGGGCACGCTGCCTCTGGGAGCGCCGACGTTCTCGTCGGCTCACCGGCGCCACATCAAGTCGCCAGCCCGATTTCACAATCGTTCAGATCAACACAATGATCGCAAATCTGTTCATTGTAAATTGACATCCACAAGGAAATCGTATAGCGTCCTTGCATGATTGCGACATCGAAACTGACCCGCAAGAACCAAACCACCGTGCCCAAGGCCGTCCTTAAGGCGTTGGGGGCGCAGCCATCGGATGAGCTGGTTTACGACATCGAGCCGGGGAAGATCGTCTTGCGCGCGCGGACCGGGCGGTTGGCGGATCTGGCCCAAATGCCGCCCGCCGGTCCCAAGCCGCCGCGGCCCCTGACGATCCAAGCCATGAAGAAGGCGGCGCAAGAGGCGGCGGCGGAATCCGTTCTGCGCAGTCTGCGGCGGCCCAGAGCCCGATGATCGCCCTCGACACCAACATCCTCGTACGGCTCTTGCTCCAGGACGATCAGGCCCAACTCGCGGCGATTGTGAGTTTCCTTGAGGGCCACGAGGGAGAGCGGTATTGGGTTTCCGACATTGTGTGGGCCGAGGTCGTGTGGACGCTGCTGCGGGGCGCGCGCTGGCGGCCGGCCCAAGTCGCCGCCGCTCTTCGCCGCGTCGCCGAACGGGCTGACGTGCTGTTCGAGGATTGGGAACGGTTCGACGGCGCGGTCAAAGCCTTGGACGAGGGCGGCGACTTCGCCGATCGTCTCATCGTCGAAGCCGCGCGGAAGCAAGGATGCTCCCGTCTCCTGAGCCTTGATCGCGCGTTGCTGGAACGCCACCCGGATTTTGTCACGAAGCCATAAAGCCGGTCCGCCCCGCCAGGGTGGACTTCGCTCAGCCGAGCGCAAGGCTGGTTTGCGTAAGAACGCCGCCGGCGCGCGGGGCGAGGCTGGCGGTATGCAACATGAAACTCGCCCTGATCCTGGCGCTGCTTCAGGTCGCGAGAGATCGCCTCCAAATCGTAGTCGAATCTGGCGGCGTATCGTTGGCCGATGCGGCGGACTTCCGCGACGATCGGGTCCTTTGTCATCGGGTTAGCCCTCCATCAGCTCCTCAGGTGTGCAAAGAATCGCGGGCTCACAGCGCGCCGTGAGGTAGCTCACGATCGTGGTCTCGATGTATACGCTTGCCGGCATGTTTCGCCCTCGCAGGGCTATTCTTTGGGCGCCACGGTTTTCGCCGCCTCGGCCTTGCGCGTCAGGGGCGAGCATTCGCCCCAGGCGTCGGGCGTGGTCTTGTGCTTGAGAAGAAAGGCCTGCAAGTCCTTGGGCTGCGCCGTCAGCAGGATGGCGTCGTCCACCGTCTCGCGCCGGATCGCTTCCGGGTTCTCCTTCAGGAATCTTCCCAGCCAGTCGGGGCTCAACACCGACAACTGGAGCGTGGGCGCGGTCTGGTCGATCCTCACAAACGTGTGCACCCGCAGCAGATGCGCCCTGTAGAAATCGTTCTCCTTCAGATCGGGTTCGACGGGATAGAGATCGGCGAACAGCTGGCCGTCCGCCTTGAGAACGTGTCCGGTGAACTCGCCCTTCTTGCCGTCCTCGTCCACGTAGACCACGCGGTATTCCTTCTCGCCCGCCTTCGTGACAGTCCACGTGTCCTTGGAATCCTGGCTCGACCACACGCCGACGAGAGCCGGGTCGAAGGTCACGTCCTCGTCGGTATAGAGGGGATGGAGCGACGGGATGCATCCCGTCAGAGCGACAAACACCCCGAGCCAAACCATCTGCACCCACGCGCGCGTTTTCATGTTCGTCTCCTTTCGGTTGCCGAGATTCTTGCCGATTCACTCTATCCGATGGGAAACCATCCCGGCGGGAGGCGGGGCCGAAGTTCCGAACCTCCGGCCGTTGCCGAGGCATTGCCCGCGTCGCCGCCGTTGTAGGGCAAGCGCCCAAGAGGATTAACAAATCAGACCTGGCGCTCCGAGGGGGGAAGCGCCTTCGCTCACTTCTTGCTTCCGCCCGCGTCTTTCCAGTTGGCGACCGACGAGTCCTCCACGAAGGAGATCTCCTCTATGGCGATCTGTGTGGCGGGTGTCCCGTCCTGCTGGATATAGATGCCGCCGCCGCCGACGCCGTTCAGATTGGCGGCTGCCGAAACGCTGGCGGTGGAGATGTCGCGCGGCCCCCAAGGGTCAGAGGTCATCAAGTCCATGTTAAAGTACCCGAGGCTCGGCAACTCCGTTCCCGGAACTAAGAGCCACCCCGTCACCCCGGTCATGGGGATGTTGAGAGCGCCCCCCGATGGGGCGAAGGCATTCTGGGAGATGAGCCAGTGGCCGTCGCCGTCGCGAATCAAAAGACGGAGCTGGAAATCCGCGGGGACCGACCCTTTGAACGTGATCGACACCGCCCCCAAGTTGACGGTTGAAGTGATCGCCTCAGAGCCCCCGCCCGAGCTGCTGAAAATCGTGTAGATATAGCTCCGGGGAAGGGCGCCGGACAGGTTCGCGTCGGCATTGCCCGCGAAGTAGGCCCACCCGTCGCCGCTGCCGGCGGGCAAGCTGGTAATACCAATCTTATCTGCATACCCGGTCGAGGGGCACCAGCCCCCCCACTTGTTCCCGGGCAGGCCCGCCGTGGAAGCGCGAGGGGTTTCGGCAGGTTGATACAGCGCTATCTTGAAGATTTGGAGAGAATCGCTGGTTGAAAACAGATCGGTCACCGTGACGGCCTGGGCACCGCCCGCCGCCAGCACGGCCGCCGCCAGCGCCACGGCCGTCCGAACCCCAGAAAACCTAGTGGCCGCGTACATCGTTCGCTCTACCCTCGCCTCCTGTCAGAATGGTCACGCGTGGCGCCACAGCCGCCCTGCCCGCGCAAGCGGAACAATCGCCCTGCTTACCCGGCTGCCGCCACTCCATTTATCCTGGGTTCCCCGATGTTGTGTCAAGCGCCATCTCTTCTTTGCCGATTGCAAACGCCTGCGCTTTTGCGCAAAACTTCCGCTCGAAATCGTTGTCTGATCCAAAGGGAACGCGTGTGGCTGTTTCCACCTCATCGGAACGGAGCAGGCAAGATGGCCCATTATGGAGCATCCAACGGCTGGTTGGGGACGCTTTGCGTCCTGTTCACGGCCTCGGCGGCGCTGTCGTTCGCCGCGCCGTCGGCCTCGGCGCCGAAAGGCGATCTGGCCAAGGCCGATCGCTATTACGTGGAAAAGTCGTATCGCTTGGCGCGCGAGATCTACGACGCGTTCCTCGCCGATCCGGCTTCGGCCAAGAGCCCGCGGTTTCGCGAAATCCAGTTCAAGGCCGCCGACTGTTTCGCGAAAGAAGACCCTCAGGCCAACCGCGAGGAGGCGCTCAAGCGGCTGGAGGACCTGACATCCAAGGCGCCCTACGACCAATGGTGGGCGCGGGCGAACCAATCGCGCGCCGAGCTGCTGCAACAGGTCGATCCCTGGGGCGGGATGGACAAAATCCAGGAGAGTTTGCTGGCGGCCATCGGCTTCTGGGGCCATTCGACGGACGTCGAGCGCGGCCTGCCCCTGTACCTCGAACTGAACTTCAAACTCGGCGAGATGATCAATCAGCGCTGGTCCTGGCAGGTCTGCGAAGGCGCGTTTCAGGTCGTGGATGAGCCGCCCTACGTGAGGCGCCGCCCCGGGCCCCCTGTTCCGCCGGAGAAGCAGAACTTCGACGCCGACCTGGCGCGCTGGGCGTTCCAGAACATCATCCAGCGCGCCGCCGACAAGGAAGACAAGGCGCGCGCGCTCTTCTTGCTGGCCCAGCGCGACAATCAGATCTGGCGCCCCCTGAAGGACAAGAACGCCGCCGAACGGGCCAAGAAGGAAGCGCGCGAAAGTCTGCTGACGATCATCAACGATCTGGGCCAGACGAAGGCCGCGCCCGACGCGCTGCTGCTCATGGCGCAGATTCTCAATGAGGCGCAGGACTATGTCGGCGCGCTGGAGCGGCTGGAGCAATTGACCGCCCAGTTCCGCCGGGGCGAGGCGGCCGCCTACGATCAGGCGCAACAGATGATCCGCGAGATCGCCAATCCGCAATGCTCGATCCAATGCGGCCAGAGTTTCCCGCCCGGCTCGTACATTCAGGCCAATCTCCAGTACCGCAACATCGACGCGGTGGCCTATGAGCTGTGGCGCGTTGATCCGGCGGCGGTGGTGAAGAACGCGCCGAACCTGAAGGACCGATTCGGCGACTGGGGCAGCATGATCGCCGCGGCGCCCGGCGCGGAGAAGATGCGCTCGTGGAACGACGACAAGATCGTCGCCGACAAGAAACACATCCCGCACTCCCAGCCGACGTATCTCGATCCGCTGGGGCCGGGCCTCTACGTCCTCAAGGCCTCCCCCGCGCCCGCGGTCCAGAAGCGGCGCGACGAGGACATCGAGAGTCAGCTGCGGGCCGTCTTTCTCGTGAGCGATCTGGCCCTGACGGTTAAGACGGGCAAGACCGACCTCTACGCCTTCGTGACCAACGCGATCACCGGCGTTCCGGTTCCCGAAGCGAAGGTCACCGTCATCCACAAGTGGAGCCAGCAGATGCCCCGCCCGCTCAAGCTCCTGGGCGAGCAATGGATCGACAACGCGGAGGTTATCGAAGGGCTGACCGAGGGGAACGGCCTGGCCAAGGTCGCCCTTCCGCCGGCCACGCACGAACAAGGGAAGACGCGGAATCATCAATACCTGGTCGCGGCCGTGGCGGGCGACGCGCCGGCCTTCGCCGGCGGGCAGTATTGGTGGGGAGGCCGTCCGACCGAGAAGCAGACGGTCTTCTACGCCTATTCCGACCGCCCGGCCTATCGGCCCAAGGAAACGATTCAATTCAAGGTCATCGCGCGCGAGTACGACGGCTGGAACTACTCGATGCCGGAGCGCCAGAAGTATCTGGCGCGCATCACCGATCCGCAGGGCAACCAGGTCTTCGAGCAGACCATGGATGTCAATGAATACGGGTCGTTTGCCGGCGAGATGAAACTCGGCGAGGAGCCGCCGCTGGGTATGTACAACCTGCAATTCCTCGATCCACAAACGAAGGGCCAACTCGGCATGGCCCCGCTGGCCCGGGTCGAGGAATACAAACTGCCGGAGTTCAAGGTCGAGATTTCGAGCAAGGAGGCGGCCTATCGCCTCGGCGACGAAATGAAGGTTTCGATTCAGGCCGACTACTACTTCGGCGGACCGGTCGCCGACGCCGAGGTCACGGTCGTCGTCCACGAGCGGCCGTTCACCTATTCCTACTGGTGGCCGCGCCCGTATCCGTGGTTCTGGGAAGAGAGCGGCGGCATCATCCCGCCCTGGCGCCGCGCTCCGGAGAAAACGGTGAAGGAGGATAAACTCAAAACCGACGCCCAGGGCAAGGCGACGCTCACCATTCCGACGCCGAAAGATTCGAAGACCGACTTGGCCTATCGCATCGAGGTCCGCGTGGTCGATCAAAGCCGCCGCGAGATCCGGGGCGAAAAGGAACTCAAAGTCACGAAGAAAGAATACTTCGCCACCCTGCATCCCGCGCATTGCGTCTATCGCCCGAACGACAAGGTCGAGGTGGACGTCAAGACGAAGAACGCCAACGACGAGCCGGTGGCGCGTCAGGCCGAGATGCGCATCTCGCAACTGGAATGGACCGACAAGCCGTTCGAACTCGAAGGCAAGCAGGTCGACAAGGGCTACAAGCCGACGCTCCTATCCACCCAGCCCATCGCCACCAACGATCAGGGCGAGGCGAAGTTCGCCTGGTCGCCCAACAAGCCCGGTTATTACGAGTTCGAATGGGCGGGGAAGGACAAGTACGGCGAGACGGTCAGCGGCAAGACGCGCATCTGGGTGGCCGCGCCCGGCGACCACGACATCGGCTACCGCTACGGCGGCATTCAGATCGTCGTCGACCGCGAATCGTATCAGAAGGGCGACACGGCGCGGCTGCTGCTCACCTCGTTCCTGCCGCACGGGTTCGTCCTGCTGACCGTCGAGTCCGAGGACATCTATAGCGCCCAGGTACGGACAAGGAAGTCTACCGGCCCGGCGAAAAGGGCAAGGCGACGGTCAAGACGGTGGACTGGAAGGGCAAGCCGATTTCGGCCGAGGTGTCGCTGGGGGTGGTCGATTCGGCGGTCTACTACATCCAGAGCGAATTGGCCGAAGACATCCGCAAGTTCTTCTATGGCGAGAAACGCGGCCAGCAGATCCAGACCCAAACCAGCCTGCAAGGGTTCCCGTTCGCCAAGTTCGCCAAGAACGACAAGGGCGAGATTGTGACGGTCAACCTGTATGAGATTCCAGGGTTGGAAGAAGGTGAAAAGGAGCTGGCGGGACGTGAGTTCGAGGGAGCTCGCGATAAGATGAACTTTTTCAGCTACGGCGCCCAGGTTGCCGGCAGAACGATGATGGCGCGCGCGGCCGGCAGAATGGAGATGGCGGCGGCGCCGATGGCCGCCCCGGCGCTGGGCGCGCCGATGGGGGCCATGAAGGCGAAGGGCGCCGCAATGCCGGAGGCGGCGGGAGAAGCCGGCGCGCCGCTGGTCGAGGCACAGGTGCGCACCGACTTCCGTTCGACGGTCTTCTGGCAGCCGTCGATCGTGACCGACGCCGACGGGCAGGCCACCGTCGAGATCACGTATCCCGACAGTTTGACCGAATGGAAGGCCACCGCCCGCGCGGTCGACAAGGAAACGCGCGTCGGCTGGGAATCCGCCGAAACGCGGACGAAGAAGGACGTGATCGTGCGCCTGCAGGCCCCGCGCTTTTTCGTCGAAGGCGACGAGGCGGTCATCTCGGCGAACGTCCACAACTACACAAGCGAGGACCAAGTCGCCGTCGTCACGCTCGACCTTAAAGGTCTGGAATTGGTGAAGGCCGAATCGTCCACCTCGTCCACTCCCTCCACCGTGTCCACTGTGTCCACCGAACCCGTTCCGGCCGCCGCGCTGAAGATCGAAATCGGCGTGGCCAAGGACGGCGAGCGGCGCGTCGATTGGCGCTGCAAGGTCGGCAAGAAGGGCGAAGCGACCATCCGCGCCACCGCGCAGACCACCGTCGACAGCGACGCGATGGAAAAGAAGTATCCGATCCTCGAGCACGGGATCGAGAAGTTCATCGCCGAAAGCGGCAAACTCGGCGGCGGCGCGGAGGCCAAGGGCGCGGCGTCGAACACCGTGTTCCAGATGACGCTTCCCGCCGAACGCAAGCCCGAGGCCGATTCGCTCGTCGTGCAACTGTCGCCCTCGCTGGCGGCGACGATGGTCGGCGCGCTCGACTACCTGGCCGACTATCCGTATGGCTGCGTCGAGCAGACCCTGTCGCGCTTCGTGCCGACGGTGATCACCGCCGGGACGCTGCGGCAACTGGGCCTCTCCAACCCCGAGTTGGAGAAGAAAATCCCCGACATGGTCAAGGCGGGGCTGGACCGCCTGCGCGACTTCCAGCACGGCGACGGCGGCTGGGCGTGGTGGAAAGAAGGCGACAGCGACCCGTACATGACCGCCTACGTCGTCTACGGCCTGACGCTGGCGAAAGAGGCCGGCGTCGACGTGCCGCAGCCCATGCTCGACGGCGGCATTCGCTGCCTCAATGATCTCATCATCAAGTGCGAGCGTCAGCCCGACATGCTCGCCTGGTGCCTGCACGCGCTTTCCTATTCGAAGCAACTGGGCGACACGGCGCGCAAGATGCTCGACGTCGCCTGGGTCCGCCGCGGCGAGTTGAACCCCTACACGCGCGCGCTCCTGTTGATCACGTTCCACAACCTCGGCGACAAGGAGAAGGAGTCGATCCTCGTCGAGAACATGGAGAACGGCGTGGTCTTCGACGAGCAGACCGGCACGGCGCACTGGGGGAAGTCGGGCGTGTTCTATCGCTGGAGCGACGGCGGGATCGAAGCCACGGCCTTCGCCATCAAGGCGCTGCTGGCCGCCGATCCACAGAACCCGCGGATCGACCAGGCGATGCTGTGGATGGTCAAGAACCGGCGCGCGGCCCGCTGGACCAACACGAAGGACACGGCGATCGCCGTCTACGCGCTGGCCGATTACATTCGCGTCCGCGGCGAGGCGAAGCCGGAATACGACGCCAAGGTGATTGTGAATGGGAAGGAAGCCGCAACGTTCCACGTCGATCCCGACAACGTGTTCAAGACCGATGGGAAGATCGAAGTTCCGGCCTCGATGCTGCAATCCGGCAAGAACGAGATCCGCATCGAGAAGACCGGCGCGGGCGCGTTGTATTACTCCGCGTACCTCACCTACTACACGCTCGAAGACCCGATCAAGGCGGCGGGGAGCGAGATCTTTGTCGACCGCGAATACTACAAACTGACCGACAAGCCGACCGTGGCCGGCGAGGTCAAGACCGAACGCGAGAAGATCGAGCCGGGAGCGCCAGTCAACTCCGGCGACCGCATCGAAGTGGTGTTGAACGTCGATGCGAAGAACGATTACGAGTATCTCGTGTTCGAGGACTACAAGGCGGCGGGCCTGGAGCCGGTCGACATCAAGAGCGGCTATGAATTCAAGGACGGGATGTCGGTCTATCGCGAGTTCCGCGACGAGCGCACGGCGCTGTTCGTCAGTTCGATGAAGCAGGGCAAGCACAAACTGACGTACACGCTGCGGGCCGAAGTCCCCGGTCATTTCAGCGCGTTGCCGGCGCTGGCGCACGCGATGTACATCCCGGAGATCCGCGCCAACGCCGACGAGTTCAAGTTCGAGGTGGGAGAAAAGAAGGCGGAGTAGAGAGTGGCGCAGGCTTTCCAGCCTGTGAGTTTCGCGCGTCGCGAAAAGGCGATGGATTCACAGGCTGGAAATGCCGCGCCGCGAGTGACATGGCGTTGGGAGTTTGACCTGGCCGACCAGCGGCGCTACGATAGCAGGGCAAAGAGTGAGACAAGGATTCGATGAATTGTGAGATCCCGGATCGCTAAGGATTCCCGGAAAAGGCCCTTCTGGCGCGGACCAATCTACGGCCTATCGTAAAATGGTCCGGACCAATTTACGATGGGTCGTAAGTTGGCCCTGACGCGAAGGTCACGCCGGAAAGACAAATCCGAAGAGGAGCGACGTTCATGTATCGCATGGGACAGCCGGAAATCGACGCGGTGGCGCGGGTGATCCGCACGGGGGCGCCGTTCCGCTACAAGGAGGGCCAACTCTCGGAATGCGAGCGCTTCGAGCGGCGGTACGCGCAGTACCTCGGAGTCAAACACGTCGCGCTGACCGCCAGCGGCACGTTGGCGTTGCGGGCGGCGCTGGTGGGCGTGGGCGTCGGTCCCGGCGACGAAGTCCTCGTGCCGGCGTGCACCTACATGGCCACGGCGCTGGCGGTGCTGGCGGTCGGCGCCATCCCGGTCGTCGTCGACGTCGATGAGAGCATCACGCTGGACCCCAAGGCGTTCGAGAAGGCCATCGGCCCGCGCACGAAGGCTGTCATTCCCGTCCACATGTGGGGCCTGCCCTGCGACATGAAGGCGATCATGCGGATCGCCAAAAAGCACAAGACCCTCGTGGTCGAGGACGCTTGCCAGGCGGTCGGCGGCGGATACGAAGGCAGGAAACTCGGCTCCATCGGCCACGTCGGCGCGTTCAGCTTCAACTACTACAAGAACATCTGCTGCGGCGAAGGCGGCGCGGTCGTGGCCAACGACGACGTGGTCATGTGGAGAGCGCAATGCGTGAATGAATGCTGCCGCTTCTACTGGGACGGGCGCGATCCGGCGAAGGACATCTTCGCCAGCGACGGCGCGCGCGCCTCCGAGTTCGAGGGCGCGATCCTCAACGCGCAACTCGACCGCCTTGATCCGATGATCCGCGCAATGCGCAGGCAGAAGATGCGCATCCTGCGCGAGACGGAGGCGACCGGCTTGCGTCCCATTTGCGCCAACAGCCTGGAGCACGAATGCGGCACGCACGTCATGTACATCCTGCCTACATCCGAAGCGGCGGCGGAGTTTCGGCGCCTGACGGGCGGGGTGATCGCGGCGCAGACGGGGCGGCATGTCTACGCCGAATGGGACCCCGTGCTGCAACACAAGGGCGCCCATCATCCGGCGCTCAATCCGTATCTCATGAAGGAAAATCGCAACTGTCGGATGAATTACAGTCTGGACATGTGCGCGCGGTCGCTGGACATCCTGGGCCGGACGGTCATGCTGCGCACGCATCCCGACCACAAGGCCGCCGACGTGACCGCGCAGATTCGCAAGATCCGGGAGGCGGCCAAGGCGGCGCTGTAATGCCGGGCGCCAAGCCAATACCGCTTAGTTAAGAGCGGTTTGCCGGAGCGCGGGTTTCCAGGCCCGCAATGTACCGCATCGGAAGAGCATAGATTGAAGCGGGCCTGGAGACCCGCGCTCCAGCGCCCCCCTCTAATTAAACAGTGTTGGGTGTGAAGCAGCGCCGGCTGTCCCGCCGCTTTTCTTTCTCCGCGTGAAGCGAACGGCTCGCCGCCCGTTTGGGCTGGACATTATCGATCGTCTCTGGAAGTATTATAGCGGAGCGACGGAGGTGACGCTATGGGCATAGTGCAAGCCAACATAAGACTGTCCAATCCGAGCAAGCCGAAACTCAAGGCCTTGACAGTCAACGCAATGGTGGACACGGGGGCGATGACCATTTGCATCCCCGAGCATGTCGCCGTGCAACTCCAACTGCCGGAGATCGAAGAACGAGAGGTGACAACGGCGGACGAACGCTCACATGTCGTGCCGTACGTCGGTCCCATTCAGATTCAGTTTGAGAATCGAACGTGTTTCACCGGCGCATTGGTTATTGGCGGGTCGGTCCTGCTCGGCGCCGTTCCGATGGAGGACATGGATCTTGTCATCTCCCCTTCCGGGCGGAGCATCACGGTCAATCCCAAGAGCCCAAACATCCCTTCCGCCATAGTCAAATGACAGTCCCGATGGCGCCAGGGTCGGCAGGCGCGGAAAACTGCGCGGACAGGGCTGTCCACGCCCCCTTGGCGCCGCCCGAATTCAATACGCCTGCCAATTGCCGACGGAGGAAGCCCCCGCGACCCGGGTGATGACGTCGATGTTGGCGTCGCCCGTGCGGGTCGGGTCGCCTTGGATGCCGCCGTGGGCGTTGATGTAGGTCTGCGCGCCGGCCAGAAGCAAGTTCTTCAAGCCGTCGAACACATCGGGATCGTGGCGGCTGGCCTGGCTGCCGCCCAGTGGCAGAAGGATGTGCTTGCTGGCGTAATAGTCCGTCGCCACGGGATCGGCCCCCGACAGCAGGATGTCGCACCGCGCGGTGTTGGCGGGCGGGTAGCCGCGCAGCGCCTTATGGCTGACCCAGATGCAGTCGAGGATATTGAGGTCGGGCATGCGGACGTGGCTCCACATCTTTCCGACCTGCGTGCCGATATCATTGTAGTGGCGGTTGCCGGTCGTGCCATCGCTCATCGACACCACGCCGTAGAAGTGCTTCAACACGCCCGTCATCCCCGAGCCGCCGTGGTCCTTGAGGACGGGGACATTGATGAGTTTTACGTTGGTTGCGTACGCCGAACCCGCCCATCGGCCCTCGCGCAGTTCGATCCGGTTTCCATGGCCGGTATTGTAGCAGGGATACGAGACCAGCTGCCCGTCGGGCGGTGTGTATTTCCGATAGGCCATCGTCGCATGGTCTGAGGCGTCGATGAACGTCGAGCGATAGGAATCCATCAGGACGGAGCTGACCGGCTGGCCGGCGAAGGCCGTGTTGACCAGATAGTCGATGCTGAGCGATGTCTCGCCGGCGCCGTCGGCGTTCACGATCAGTTTGCCGCTGACTTCGGCCTCGGTGTAGTTGGCGGGGCTGGGATTGATGCCGTCGAACGCGCCGCGCCCTTGGCCGTTCTCGAAGATCACCACTTCGCCGGCGAAGCCGTCGGGGTGTTGGAGAATACGGTAGATCAGGCCGCGCAAGACGTCGGTGTTCGTCGTGCCGCGGCATTTCCACTGGCAGTTGACTTTGATCAGCACGACGTCGCCGCGGTCGATGATCCCCGACGGGCCGCACCACGGCTGCGCGGCCGAGGACTTGTAGAACTTCACGCCGTTGTCTGACAGCAGCGACAGGAGCGTGTCCACCCCGACGTGCCGCAACTGGCCGTCGTGCACGGGGCACTGCTCCACGCGGAAGATGGTCGATTGGGTCGAATCGGCGAACGCCTCGCGGAACGCCGTCCCGCCGCTGACGCCGAGGGCCGCGCCGCCGCCGGCCACGCCTCGAATGAAATCGCGACGAGTGAAGTGGCGCGTCATCTTGGAATCTCCTTGTGCAGCCAGTGAAAACAAGGGCCGCGCTGCCGTGCGGCTCCATGGGAACGCGTTCGCAAAGCAGCCGGTGAAGAGAACAAGGAGGGAAGTCCAGCTTTGGAGCGTCGCGCCGCCGGCCCAACGAAGGCCCCTTGCGCACGAGTCGCACTGACCTATATAGCCGTTTGCCGCTCGCCGGCACAAGAAGAAAGCGAAACGGATTGCCGCCTTGACTTTTCGAGGCGCGGGGACTATCCTAGTGCACATCCAGACCGAGTCAGACAGGTTTCTGAAACCATTTTTGGAGGACTTCAGCCATGAGGGACTGCAAGGGGTCGAGAAGGGTCTTTCTCTCCTGGGCGGGAGTATGTTCGCTGGGCGGGTTTCGGCTCTTCGCCGCCGAACCCGGATCGAAGCCGGCGTCGCCGGAAACCAAAGGCGCGCCGGGCGCCGCGCCGGAAGCCAAAGGCGCGGCTGCCGCCGCGCCGCAGCTCAAGGTCGGAAGCACGCTGGAGAATCTGCAGACCGCCTTCAATGGCGAGAGCAACGCGCACGCGAAATACCTGGAATACGCCAAAGCGGCCGACAAGGAGGGCTATGCCAAGGTCGCCTCGCTGTTCCGCGCCGCCGCGCAGGCCGAACAGGTCCACGCCGACAACCATGACGACGTGATCAAGCGGCTCAAAGGCCGGTCTCAGGCCGAGATCAAACTGCCGCCGATCAAGAGCACGGCCGAAAACCTGGACGACGCCATCAAGGGCGAAACCTACGAAGCCGAGACAATGTATCCCGCGTTCATCGAGAAGGCGAAGGCGGAGAACCTGCCGGAGGCCGTGCGCACCTTCAATTACGCGCAAACGGCGGAAACCGGCCATGCCAAGCTGTACAAGGAAGCCAAGGAGAAACTGGCGGAATTGAAAGGGCCGGAGGGGCAGGCGTATTACGTCTGCCCGACCTGCGGCTGGACGGTGAAGAAAGAGGACTTCACCTTCAAGAAATGCCCGGTGTGCTTCACCGCGGCCAAGATGTACGAGCAAGTGAAGTAAGTGCGGAGTGCGGAGTGCGGAATGAAGAACGCGGATAAGGTGTTAGGAGCGCGGCGTGCGGCGTTTTGAAGGATCCGCCTCCTACGTTCCAGGTTGCGCCCTCCTCATTCCCCACTCCGCATTCCGCACTCCGCATTCCGCATTCCTTCCCGAAAGGATCCTCCCATGCCTCTCTTCATCGCCCCGTTCATCCCGCCGATTCTGCCGTGGGACTCGATCCACCCTCAGATCATCCATTTCCCCATCGTCCTGCTCCTTACGGCGCCGCTGTTCGTGGCGCTGGGAATCGTGGTCCGAAAACGGGGAACGTGCTTCGCCATCGCCGCGTTGTGCCTGATGGGGCTGGGCGCGGCGGGAACATTCGTGGCCGTGGAATCCGGCGAAGCGGCGGCGCAACTGGCCACCCGGACTCCCGAGATCACCGAGGCCATTGGCCGGCACCAGGAGATGGCCGAAACGACGCGGCTGGTCTTCACGCTCCTGACGGTTCTCTATGCCGCCATCCTGTTCGGGCCGGCGCTCCTCAAACGCCCGTTGAGTCCGAGGGCGTCGATCATCGTTCAGATCGTCTTTTTTGTGGTTTATGCGGGCTGCCTGATCCTGGTCGCGGACACCGGCCACCTGGGCGGCCTGCTGGTGCACAAGTTCGGCGTGCGGGCGATGATGCCGTAGGAGTGGCGCAGGCTTTCCAGCCTTGTGGCAGTTGAAAGATTGCGGTGGGGAAAAACACAGGCTGGAAAGCCTGCGCCGCTTCAGGCGGTCATCGCAAGATTGCGAGAGAGAAGGAAGGTCTCGGCCTCCCGCAGACGCTCCGGGGCGCCGATGTCGAACCAGAACCCGTCGAGCCGGCAACCGAGGATGGGCTCCTCCGCGGCCAGCAGTTGCGGGATGAAGTGCAGATCGAAGTCGACGAAGGCGCCTCGCGGGACCCGCTCCAACAGCGAGCGACGGATGACGCACAGGCCGGAGTTGACCCAACAGCCCGACGGCGCCGTCCGGCGGGGCTTCTCCGCGTAACGCACGATCCGGTCCGACGCGTCGCATTCGACGACGCCGTAGGGCGATCCGTCCTCCACGCGAGCCAGGCCGATGGTGAACCGGCTTTTGCGCGCGCAATGAAACTCCACCAGCCGCGTCAGGTCGAAGTCGGTCAAGATGTCTCCCCAGTAGAGAAGCAGATCCTCGCCCGCCACAAAGGAGCACGCGTTTCGAGCGCTCCCGGCGGTGCCGTAGTCCTGAGGCGCAATGCAGCTGTGCAACCGAAGGCCCCCCCATCGCCCCGGGGGGAAGCATTGGGCGATGGCGTCGGCCCGGTAGTAGAGCGCCAACGCCGCCTCGCGGACCCCGTGGCGTTGGACATGCTCCAGGATGCGCTCCAGAACGGGCCGCCCGGCCACCGGCGCCATGGCTTTGGGCAATTGCTGGGTCAGCCCCCGCAGGCGGGCGCCGTAGCCGCCGGCCAGGATGACCGCCGGGGGGCGGTCGGCGGGCCTACGGCGGCGTTCGGCAACGGGTTTATGCTCCAGCGGATGGGAGGCGCAGGATATCGACATCTTCTTCGTTCGTTTCGGCTTTGGATGCGTGCGAACGCGGTGGGCGACACCGTCAGTCGGGCACGGTTGCACAAATCATGCCTAAGGCTTTGCATTGGCTGAATCCAAGCAATTGCGCCTTTTTTGCCGTCCTGTCCTCCCCACGAGGCCTCGCGGGAGTGTCCAGATTCCGACACGCGGCGCCGGAAATGCGGCGGTCGCAAGCCGGACCCGACGAGGAAGACGATGCCAAGGCGGCTCAGAGGAACTGGACGCTCGGGCACGCGGATACCGAAGACTGGTCAGACGATGGCCGGAAGTGGAACAACCAGTAAAAGGGGGGTGCCGGAAGATGCGCTACCTTTGGATCAACGCCTCGAAGAGCGCCTTGCTCGCGTTTGTCATCTTGGCTTCCGGCCGATCTTCGCCGGGCGCGGCGCCGGATGCTTCCCACCCGGTCACGTTTGACAACTACATCACCGACGCGCAGGGCCGCGTGGTGCGGAAGGGATACAAGCCAATCGCCCAGATTGCGGAAGAGTGCCGCGAGCAGTACGGGGCGCAATTGGACGTGGACGCGATCCTGCACGACGACATCCCGGCGCTGCAAGGGGTCATCCGCGACGCCTGGGCCAAAGCCGGCGAAACGACACGCCCGCCGATGGGGCCGGATTTCGCCGCGGCGGACCTGGCCTGCCTGCGCCTGGCCGCCTGGCCGACGGTCGACGGAATCCGGGCGCTTCTCGCGCTCACTCCCTCCGCCCCGCCGTGCTATCTGTTCCACGTCTACAACGACCTTCTGTGGCCGGGCTTCGACCGCGGTCCGCTGTCCACCGCCAAGGGCAAAGAGGAGTGGACGCGGGTTATCGAAGTGTTGATCGACGGTTACGCGCGCGCCATCGACTCGCAACCGACGGACATCCTCTTCATGGGCACGGGCCCCTATCTCGGCGACTTCTGGGGAAAGGGCCCCCGGTTCTGGGAATCCATGCACAGCCACACCTTCCTTTTCATCACCCAGGGCCGGGAGAAGGGCGTGCTGGATGAGGAGGCGGTGCGCAGCTTGCTTCAGTCGCGCATCGAGAACCCAGGGGCCTTTCCCAAGGCCGTGCCCTTTCTGAAAGAGATGCTCTATCTCATGGAAACAACCGCCGCCCGGAAGAAGGGACTGCGCCCCACGCCCACGCCCGATCCGGGAATCCCCCATTACCAACCCACCCGCGAAAGCCCAAACTTCGCCCTGGCCGACAGTCGATTCATGAAGCTGTTGGGCTATTTGGAGGGGATGGGTTCGGAAGGCTTCTACCCCAATTCGTTGGACGATCTTCTGGCCAACTTTCCGGAATGGAAGCTCCAGCCGCAGGACATCATCGATCCGCTCGACCCCCAAGGCCGGCCCTTCTACTACGAGTCCGACGGCGGGCATTTCATCCTGAAAACCCAGGCACCGGTCGATTTCGAGGCCCGCGCCATGCTTTCCGCCCGATCGAAGCAGATTGAAACGTGGTCGAAGGAGGAGGCGGCGCAGCACCGCGCCACTTTCGAGGCCCGACGACCGTTAAGAGAGGAATACCGCGCGCGGTGGAGGGAGCAGCAGGCAAAGCCGCCAACTCCGGCGGACTATGCTGTCGACAAGGCGGAGATCCTGGATCTGGCGCTGGAGTTCTACAAGCGGGACTACGGCCAATATCCCAAGACCCTGGACGCGCTGACGAGCGACACGGTCAAGAGCGCCGTCCAGATTCCGGGCCAGAGGCGCTTGACCTATTTCGATCTGTGGGGGTCGACCGCTTCCGCGACGAAGGAGGCCCTGGAGCGCGGCGGCATGGCCCCGCCCGATGGATATGTCTGGTTTTATGACACGCGAGACAACGGCCAGGAGTACTTCCTCGGCCTGCGAAAGGAAGGCGCGCGCGAACGCGAGATCGACGCCGCCAACATGCCGGTCGCCTGGAGCGGCGGTCGCGGCAAGATCTACCCCGCCGGCAAGAATGCCGAAGTCGCCCTGAAGGTCTTTCTCGAAAACCGCCCACCAACGCCGGAAGAGAAGTGGTATTTATAGGCAGCTCTTGCTTTGCGCTCCGTTGCACGCCGCTGTTCTTCTCCCCGGATTGACTGGCGTCTTGCCTGTTTCGCGTTCGGCGCGGTATATTTCTTTGCCGCGGGGGCCGCGCGGGCCTGTCCGCCCGAGCCGATCGAAGAGGACCCGGCGATTCTCTACTACGGGCAAAAGGTTCACGGCCTGACGTTGAACGTCGCCTACAACGCCTCGACGCCCATGTCGCTTAAAGACTACTGCGCGCGCGTTCCGTTTCTGGAAACCAGTTTGTTCGAGGACGTCGATTCGGAGATCAGCTGGAATCTCGGGTTGCAGACTCAGGGGCCGCCCCCGCTTTCGTCCTCCGGCGCGGGTGAGGGCGATGGTTGATCCGGCGCCGCGAGAACCGCCAGGAACCGCTCCCCCGCCGCCTGCGCCTGCCAGGGCATAAGGCCGGCGGCGGCTTCGAGTTCCCGCAACGTTTGGGGCGCGGCGGCGGCGATGGCCACAAGCGAAGCGTTGGACGCGAGCACGCCGGGGTCCAGGCCCATGTCCCGCGCCAACGCATTGCGCGCCTTGCGCAATCGGTCCGCCCGTTCCGCCACGGCGGGGTCGGG
>JAPLSS010000379.1 GCA_026398515.1 Candidatus Sumerlaeota bacterium
CTTCGCCACCGCCACGCCGTCACCGGCCGGCGGCTGGACCCCATGAACTTGAACGCGCCGGTCGCCCGGACTCGTCCCATGAGGCGCTACACGCTGAACAGGCAATTGGCGTGGAAGGCTCCTTTCATCCTTCAAGATCGAAATGGCTTTTCTCGGCATACGGACAGTTGACCAAACTCGAATGATGGCTTTGGGAAAGGCGCCATGGCCAGGGCGACTTACGTGATGCGTGAGAGCGCTTTGTCGAACTAGGCGTCCCATTCCTGGCGCGCGCTGAACCGCCTGACGCGCGAGGAGCGGGCGGAGACGTCAGGCCATCCCGCTGCTTATGCCGGGGGACCTTTGCGCGATTTCGGGATTTGGGAGTTTGGTCGACCGTCCCCGAAATGTCCGGGCCGGCTCGTGTCGCCGAATGCCATCCTGCCGAAGGGCGTCTCGTCGCCCGGCGGCGATGTGCGGTAGGACCAGGCCCCAACGCATGGAAGCCATGAAGAGGCCGTGTCGCCGTGGAAGCAGCCTCTCAGCGGCAGAGAGCCGCGGAGGGGCTTCTTCGTTTCGCCTCCCGGAGCGGCGGTGGCGCGCCTCGTCCCACGCAGATCCGCGGGTGGCGTCGGGCGGCGAATGCGGCCCGCCGGCTTCAAAGAGGGCCGCGCGCAGCAGAAGGACATGAAGGATCGGGGGCTTTCATCAAACGCTTGATTTTTTTCTGGACATCGCCGGGCCGCTTTGCCACTATACATTTGAGTCTTATTCATCATTTGTTCACCATCTCATTTCAGGGAAAACTCGCGACGGACTCGCCGCGCGAGCAGCGCCGGGATTCACTCTTCGTGGAGCCCATGTTTCGCAGGGTGCGGGCGCAATCATCCGCTTCGCGGATGGCGCAAGAGCTTATCGTAAGGAGGACGTTAGCATGCTCCAGGATTCTTGCGACGTTCGTGTTAGGGAAGTCGAGCTGAAGGCAGGGGGCGCGAAGTTGCGCGCGACGATGGGCCTGCCTCCGGCTCCGGCAGGCTGGGTCATCCTCGCGCACGAGGGCGGCGCCAGCCTGCATGGATCGGCGCTGGGCGCGGTGGCTCATCATCTGAATGGGGCCGGCCTGGCTACGCTGTCGGTGGAGTTGCTCACCCCGGCCGAATCGGCGCGCCGCTTGCCGCTGGAGGCCGAGGCCATGAGCGAGCGGCTGCTGGCCGGAGCCGAATGGCTGCGCGGCGAAGCCGGCGGCCTGCTGGGCATGGTCGGCGCCGGCGAAGGCGCGGCGGCGGCGCTGTGGGCCGCCTCGGAACAGAGCAGCGGCATTTCCTCCGTCGTGGCGTGCGCGCCGCGGCTGGACGCGGCGGCCGACCGTTTGGGCGAGGTCGATGCCCACACGCTGTTGATCGTCGGCGGGGCGGACCGCCGGGCGCTCCGGCAGGCGAGATGGGCGCGCCGGCGGCTGGCCAACTCGGAGATGGTGGTGGTCCCGGGCGCCACACGGCTGTTCGACGCGCCGGCGGCGTTGCGCATGCTCTCCGAGCGCTCGGACGATTGGTTCCGCAAGACGCTGGTCGGCGAAGACCAGGCGGAAGAGGTCGCCCGCGAGCGCCTGAGCCGCGAGTCGAAGAAACGCTTGGCGGCGGTGGCCTCGATGTTCCTGATGATGGGCTGGGCGTTGGCGCCGAAGGCGCATTCCAACGTCACGGCGTGGTTTGACTCCACCGGATCGCAGAACAACTGGGGCGCGCCGGGGTACTTGGCCGTCGCCATCGGCGCCGCGGGTGATGGCGATGTGGCCATCGGTGTCAGCGGCGGCAATGTGACGATCATGGGTGGCGGCGTGCCGATCACCATCACCGACAGCTCGGTTCCCGGCAGTGGAAGCCCCATCTCCGTGAATCCCGCCGATGTGAAGCACATTATGGTGGGCGGCGCCACCGGCCAGCCTACGCCGCCGGGGCAAACCGGAACTCGCGTCTACGATTTGTCGGCCGTCACTTCGGCCAACGGCTTCGTACTGCCTGCCAATACTAATGCGAACATAGCGTTAGCGGGCCAGAGCACGTTTCCCGTAACGGCATACGGCTGCATGGCGCTTGACGGCAGCGGCGCGCAGCAGGTCACCATCATCGGCAGCGGCTTCAGCGACTTCCTTGTGGATCAGGGCGGCCCCGCCTATTTCGTCGCCAATGATGGCTCGGATCGCGTGCAGTTGGCCGGCGCCGGCAACAGAACCGTGTTGCTGGGCAACGGGAACGACGTCTTCGGGGGCGGCACCGGCAACGATGTGGTTTACGGCGAAGCCGGCAACGATACGTTGGGAGGCGGGGGCGGCGTCGACACCCTGGACGGCGGTCCTGGCAACGATCAGGTCGGACTCCAAGCCGGCGACGCTACCGGAGCCAGCGTCGAACTCGGCCTGGGCGGCGACGGGGACGACATCATGCAGAGCAGCGACTACAAGAGCTCCATCGACGGCGGGGCCGGCACGGACCAGATCCAGCGCACCTACCCGGCCGCGTGGCAGACTCTGGGCGCCTCCGCGGGGGCGGTCATGACCATCACCCCGGGCGGCACGGCGAATTCCGGCACGCTGTGGGCCGCCGCCCGCACCACCCCCGGCACGGCCTACGCTTGCGATTTCACCAACGGCGAGATCCCCGTGCTCCAGGGCGCCGGCAATCTGCTCAACGCTGTAAGCATAACAAACGACGACAGCGTCGATGACCTGCTGGACGCTTCCGGCTGGACCGGCGCGCTGGGCGCCGTCCTCACCGACGGCAACAGCGGCAACGACACGTTGATCGGCTCGGCGGGCCCCGATACGCTCGTTATCAGCTACGGCAGCGACTCGGTGGACGGCGGCGGCGGCGCGGACAGCGTGTACTTGAACGCCAACAGCGGCACCAATAATCGGGGGCTTGTATCGATCCTGCCGACTATCAGCGGAGGCGCCAACGACCGCATCACCTACGATTTCTTCGACACCGACGGGACCACGAACCACTGGGTTGACTCCCTGTCCGGCGTCGAGCAGTTCCAGATGGCCGGCGGCGCGATCGTCACTGACACGGCGGGGGCGACCGTTGGAGACACCTTGGATGCCCGCGGCGTCGCCCTGGCCAGCGTTGTCACCGTCAACGGCAATAATGGCGCCGACCTGATTTACGGCTCCCCGGGCGCCGACAACGTCAACGGCGGCAATCAGAATGACACGATTCTGGGCGGCGACGGCGGCGACACCATCGCCGGCAACGCCGACGACGACTCGGTGGAAGGCCAGGCCGGCGACGACAACCTCACCGGGGCCGCGGGCAACGACACGCTCTCCGGCGGCGCGGGCAACGACACGCTGGATCAGGGCCTCGACACCAACGTCGCCGACGGCGGCGCCGATACGGACGTGATGATCCGCAACTTCGGCTCGGCCACGGACGGCTCCACGGCCGTCCTGACCGACTCCACCTTGACGATCACCACGGGGGCGACGCTGGTGGAGAGCGACGCGCTATCGAGCATCGAACAGGCCAACTTGACCGGCGGCGGCCAGTACTTCACCAACACCACCCCGATCAACGACTCCATCGACGCCAGCGCCTTCAGCGGCCCGGTCTCGCTGAGCGGCGGCCAGGGCGGCGACGACACGCTGATCGGCGGGTCGAACGACGACACGATCGCCATCAACTTCGGCGCCGACTCGCTGGTCCCGGGCGCAGGGACCGACCTGCTGTCCTGGAACATCAACTTCGACTCCGACGCGGCGGCGGGCACGCAGTACACCACCGTGCCGGCGACTCTCCGGGTCACCATGGCCGGCGGCGGGGGCGACGCGTTGCAGTTCCTCTTTGGGGCGGACACGGTGTCCTATGGCCTGGACGGGTTCGAGAATATCCAGCTGGTCAGCAGCGACGGGGCCGACATCCTGGACATCGGCAACGTGACGGACACGCTGGCCACCC
>JAPLSS010000635.1 GCA_026398515.1 Candidatus Sumerlaeota bacterium
CCTCGGCCGCGAGCGCCCGCGCCTTCTCGTACCGCGCGCGGATCAACGGATGGTCTTCGATCAACTCCTGCTCGCCTTCGGAACCCATGCGCGCCTCTCTCTCACGATGAACCGGCCGATATTCAAAAACACCCGACTGTAAGGAAGCCGGGAATCGGTGTCAATCAGGAGTAGGGCCCGCCCTGCCGCGGCGGACTGCTTGCGAGTGGCCCGAACCGCTCAACCTTGCCGCGGCGGCGGCGTTGCATTGTTTGCGCCTCGATGCATGATAAGGCGGTTGCCGGCGCCATCACAATTGGGGAGGGAGCGGAAATGACGGACGAGCTATTCCTGGACATCTGTCGGCGGCAATACGGGGCGATGTTCGCCATGCTGCGGCACGCCATGGACGCCTGTCCCGAGGCGTTGTGGGACAAGCGCGCGCACGAACCGCCCTTCTGGCAGCAGGCGTATCATACGCTATGGGCGGTGGACTTCTATCTCAGCCCCGCCCCGGGCCAGTTTCAGAAGCCGTCCCTGGAAAACCAGCAAGCGAACCGGCTGGACAAGCAACCGGACTTCGCTCTCGCCAAGGAGGCCCTGACCGGCTACCTCGAATCGGTGGAAGCCCGGTTTCACCGGTTCCTGAGCGACGCGGGGCCGGGCAGGCTTGAGGGTTCGAACCCGTTCCAATGGACGGGGCCGACGCTCGCGCATCGATTGCTTTACAGTCTGAGGCACGCGCAGCATCATCTCGGGTGGATGGCTTCGATTCTTCGGCGGGCGGGCATCGAGCCGCCGAAATGGATCGCCGAACCAAAGTAGGCCGGTCCCGGTCCTCAACAGGGCTCGGGAATCGCGTCCGCAGCCGGATCGAGCCTGCCGCGGCGGGGCGGACTTGCGCCGGGGCATGATCAGAGGGAGGTTGATCCGTGGCAATCCCGACACACCCCCAACCTTGCGCTCCTTGCCCATTACCGCGCCGGACGTTCCTGGCCGCCTGCTCGGCCTGCGCCGCGGGCGTGGCGCCGTGGGCGGGGCGTCCGGCTGCCGCCGCGGAGCGCAAGAAACTCTCCATTCGCGTGGCGTTTCTTCATCCGGCGTCGTCGGCCATCACTTGGCCTAACATCGGATATGATTACGACGCGCGGGGAGAACAACTGCTGGCCTCGCTGGCGCCGATGTGCCCGGACGTGGAACCGCGGCCGACGCACGTCGTCACGGCGGCGGACATCAAGCGGGTCATGGCCGCGGACGGCGAGGTCGCCGGATATCTGATCTACATGCTGGGCAGCTCGAAAGGCGCCCGGGCCCTCGTCGACGAGTTAGGCAAAGCGGGACGCCCGATGGTCATGGTCGAGGACCAGTACGCCGGCCCGTATTCGCTGGGCTTCAACGCGCACGCCGAGAAGGCCAAGTGGAACGCCATCGGGCTATCCACCTCGCGCCTGGAGGACGTCGCCGGCGTTGTGCGCTGCTTTCGCGCCCTGAGGGAGCCGGGCGCGACGGCCGCCGATTTCCTGGCCGCGGCCAGAAAGGAATTCGCGAAGAATATCGTTCGCGGCAAGGGCGACTTGAATTGCGCCGACGATCCCGTCCGCGCCGGCGACGTGGCGGAGTGTCTCGAGCGGCTCCGGTCGTCCTCCATCCTGCTGGTGGGCCGCGATCCCGGCCCGCCGGGCAAATCGATCGCCGAGATCTTCGGCGTTCCGACGGTCGTGATCCAGTTCGCCGAGTTGCATCAGGCGTTTCTCGACGCCCAGCCGGCGCAGGCCGCCGAATGGGCGGATCGCTGGACGCAGGGCGCGGACAAGGTCGTCGAGCCGACACGCGACGACATCGTCAAGTCCGGCGCGATGCACCTGGCGATGGCGGCGCTGATGAAGAAGCACAACGCCCAAGCCATTTCCATCAACTGCCTGCGCGGCTTCTACAGCGGACAGTTGCAGGCCTATCCCTGCCTGGGGTTCGTCGAACTGAACAACAGCGGCCGGGTCGGCGCCTGCGAAGGCGACCTCGCCTCCACCGTCGCCATGCTGGCCATGGGCTATCTCGTCGGGCGGCCGGGGTTCATCTCCGATCCGGTCATCGACACCGCCACGAATCGCGTCACCTACGCCCACTGCGTCGCGCCGACCAAGGTCTTTGGTCCGCACGGGCCGGACAATCCGTATCACCTCCGCAGCCATTCCGAGGATCGGCGCGGCGCGGCGGTCCGCTCGCTCCTCCCGCTGGGCTACATGACAACGTCGCTGCGGTTCAATCCCGTTCAGCGCCTGTGCGTGATGCATCAGGGCAAGGCCGTCGAGAACGTGGATGAAGACAAGGCCTGCCGCACGAAGCTGGCGGTCGAACTCCAGGGCGACATCGGGAAACTGCTTCACGACTGGAGCAGCGGCTGGCACCGGGTCACGTATTACGGCGACTTGAAAGAGCACGCGCGCGCGCTGTGCGAGGCGACGGGGATCAAGCTGGCGCAAGAGGCGTAAGGAAGCTCCGCGGCGGCGACAATGAGAGGTTCGACGATGGCCGACAGCGACGCGCAACGCATCGAAGAACTGCGCCGGCAGATTCGTCATCACAACCAACTGTATTACCAGAAAGCCGCGCCGGAGATCTCCGACCGCGAATACGACCTCCTCATGGAGGAACTGCGCGAACTGGAGCAGCGGCGCCCCGAACTGGTGACGCCGGATTCGCCGACGCAAACCGTCGGCGAGGCGCCGACCGAGGGGTTCGCCACCATCGAGCATCAGATGCCGATGCTCTCCATCGACAACACGTATTCGCCCGATGAACTGAGCGATTTCGACGGACGGGTCAAACGCTGGCTTGCGCTGCCCGCCTCGGCGCCGATGGAATACGCCGTGGAACTCAAGATCGACGGCCTGGCCGTGGCCCTGCGCTACGAAGACGGCGCGCTCGTTTACGGCGTCACGCGCGGCGATGGGCGACGCGGCGACGACGTCACCGCCAATATCCTGCGGGTGCGCGGAGTGCCCCGGCGGTTGAAAAAGACGCCGCCGGGAGGGCGCGTCCTCGAGGCCCGCGGCGAGGTCTACTTCCGCCACGAGGTCTTCAACCGGTTGAACGAAGAGCGGATCAAAACGGGCGAAGAGCCGTTCGCCAATCCGCGCAACGCCGCGGCCGGCACGCTCAAGATGCTCGATCCGCGGCTGGTCGCGTCGCGCACCCTCGATCTGTTCATTCACAGCGTCGGCGTGGCGGAGTGCGACCTGCCGCCGACGCATCACGAGATGCTCTCCTATTTCGAAACGCTGGGCCTGCCGGTCAACCACGACCGCTTCGTGGCGCCCGACGTCCAGGCGGTGGTCGACCTGGCGGCGGAGTGGGAGGAGAAGCGCAAGCATCTGCCCTTCGATTGCGACGGCCTGGTGGTGAAGGTCAACGATCGCTCGCTGTACGGGCACCTGGGCGTGCGGGCCAAGTCGCCGCGCTGGCTGGTGGCCTACAAGTTTTCGGCCGAACAGGCGACGACCGTCCTGGAGAACATCGGCCTGCAGGTCGGGCGCACGGGGGTGATCACGCCGGTGGCGCACCTGAAGCCCGTGCCGCTGGCCGGCAGCACCATCGCCCGCGCCACGCTGCACAACGCCGACGAAATCGAGCGGCGCGGAGTGCGCATCGGCGATCACGTGGTCATCGAGAAGGGCGGCGACGTGATCCCAAAGGTCGTTGCCGTCGTGGAAAGTTTGCGGACGGGAAAGGAGAAGGCCTTCGTCTGGCCGGACAGTTGCCCCGTCTGCGGCCAGCCGATCCGCCGGCCCGAGGGCGAAGTCGCGTTCCGCTGCGAGAACTTCGGCTGCCCGGCGCAGGTCAAGGAGCGCATCCTGCATTTCGCCGGGCGCGACGAGATGGATATCGAGGGGCTGGGCGAGAAACTCGTGAACCAGATGGTCGATAGCGGCCTCCTGCGCGACGCGGCGGACCTGTATCAGTTGCGGCTCGACCAGGTCGCGGGGCTGGAGCGGATGGCGGAGAAGTCGGCGCGCAACCTGCTCGATGGAATCGAAGCCAGCCGGACACGGGATTTGGCGAACCTGATCTTCGCGCTCGGCATCCGGCACATCGGCGTGTCGGCGGCGCGGCTGCTGGCCGGCCGGTTTGCATCCATTGAAGCGCTGGCGAAGGCGGATCTCGACGAACTCGACGGCATCGAGGGCCTGGGGGACATCACCGCGCGCTCGATCCGCGGCTTCTTCGAGACCCCGGAAAACCTGCGTATGATCGAGCGCCTGCGCGCCGGCGGGGTGCGCATGGAGCGTTCGGCCGAGGAGGAGGCGCGGGCCGCGGCGCCCACCCCGGCGGCGGCCGAAGGCGTGGCGGGCAAGACCTTCGTCCTCACCGGCGCGCTCGCCTCCATGCCGCGCGGCGACGCCGAGAAACGCATCGTCGCCCTCGGCGGCAAGGCCTCCTCCAGCGTTTCCAGGAAAACCGACTACGTCGTCGCCGGCGAGTCCCCCGGCTCCAAGCTCGACAAGGCGCGGGAATTGGAAGTGAAGGTGATCGACGAGCAGGAGTTCTTGAAGCTGATTGGGGAGTCCATTACTTGACGCTTTGACGATGCCAAGTGGCAAACGAGAGGATGAAGGTTAGCGGAGCGGTTCGGCGTGTTCGGCGAACACGTCCATGGCACGGCGAGAGCGGACCTAGGGTGTTCCAATCCGCACCAGATAATAGACTTCAAAATCCTTCCAATAGGGACGGATCATCCGCACCCCCGGGGACGCGGAAGCCAGTTTCTCGTGGTAGACGTCGTCTTCGACCAAGTAGAGGCCGGCGGCGGGAGCGCCTTGCAGCTGAGGCAGGTCTTGCAAGGCCAGCACCGGCGCGGCGCCCAATTGGCGGGCCAAAGCGGGCAATTCGCTCGCCTCCCACGGAGCGGAGAACGTCATGGCCAGGGAGAACACAAACACGAGGGCCAACCCGCCAGCCGCCCAACGGCTCGAAAGGCGATGCCGCTTGCCGGAGCGCACAAGGTGTCGATAGAGCAAATGTCCGATCAGGTTCAGCGCCGCGGCGGCGCAGAGCAAATACAATCCATCCCACTCAATGAACTCGCACCACCCGTCGCGCCACGCCTGGCCCGCTGCGACGACCACCAACGGAATCGCCAGGAGCCGCAGAGACCGCGTGGCCTCGCGCTCATAGATAAACGCGCGATGGGCGCTCCAGCTCCCGCGCAGCATCCGCCATTCGCGGGGAGGCAGGGGGAACAGCCGCATCCGGCGGCCGCACTGCGCGCACTCCCGCGGGAACCGTTCGGAGAGGAAGGCCTCCTCCCGGCGCATTACCGGAAGATAGACCGAGTAGAAGAACGGAACGTAGGCGAGCAACAGAAGGGGCTGGCCCGTCATCAGGCAAATCCCGGAGTCCACCAGCAGGTTGGCCAGGTAGAAGGGATGCCGGCACAGGGCGTAGGGGCCGTCGACGGTGAGGGCCTCATCGCGCTGAAGGGTCCCCTTGGACCAAATGCGAAGCGCCATTCCAAAGACGAAGACGATGGCCCCGGCGATCAGATACGGCGCCGTGGGACGGCTCAGGAATAGCGCCACGACCACCAGCAAATTCCGCAGATAGCCCCGGGAGACGATGTGATATTTCTCTCGCCTCATAACAACCGCCTGGAAATGGATAGGTCGACCTTGCTGAAACCGGCGCGCCGGCCATCGAGCGCGATGGCGGCGATCTTCCCCCTGTTTCGCCTTGACAACGAAAGCAGGAATCACGCCTTTCCTCTTCGCCGCCGCGATCCGGGCGAATCAGCCATCGGGGCAAAGACGCTCCGCCGATTTAGATTACATCCGGCTGCATGATCTTTACATGACGAAATGCGCCGGCGGTCGGAATTCCTCGCCAAGCGAATGGAGACGCGAGCGCGTCCGGGGCGCGGACAAAACCAGAGCCTTGAGACTCGCGGGAGAAGATGAGGCTTGCCCGGCTCACGACGGGAGAAGACGTGTCGATCGGCAGGGCGAGACTCCCGTCGCGCCATCATCCAGAGTCAATCCGCAACGCCGACCGGAGCCTGTGATCCGGAGGAAGGCGGCCCGTTCTCCCCGTAGCCAAGTTCGACGATCTCGTAGTCGTCCAGCGGGATCGACGCCAGCGCATCCTCGGACAACACGCCTTCCCACCGCTGTCCGCGCCCCTCGGCCACCGTGTTCTCCACCTTGAGGTTGACGGGGCCGCCCGATTGATCGCCGATGACCGCCCCATATTGCTGAAGAGCCGTTGCGATGACGCGGGCCGCCGGCGAGAGATCGCGTTGAGACAGATCGATCGAGGCCTTGATGCGAATCCGCGCGCCCTCGGGCGGGGCGTCGGCGGCCTGGGTCCCCTTCTCGTCGCCCACCATGGGGAAGACATGCGCCGCCTTGGTGGTGTTGACCGCGATCTTCAGAACGTGGCGGATGGCGC
>JAPLSS010000015.1 GCA_026398515.1 Candidatus Sumerlaeota bacterium
GCTAAACAGCCCGCGATCGGCAAACTCGTCGATGACGCGATGGCCGGCATCGAACGCGACAATCCTTCGCTCAAAGGCGTCCTCCCCAAGGACCACGCCCGCCCGGCCCTCGACAAATTGCGTCTCGGCCAGCTCATCGACCTCGTCACCAACATCCAGCTCGGCGACGACGAGAGCCGCTCGAAAGACATCCTCGGCCGCGTCTATGAATATTTTCTATCTCAGTTCGCGAGCGCCGAGGGCAAAAAAGGCGGAGAGTTCTACACCCCGCGCTGTATCGTCAAGCTCCTTGTCGAAATGCTCGAGCCGTTCAAGGGCCGGGTATACGATCCTTGCTGCGGCTCCTCGGGGATGTTCGTCCAGTCGATCGAGTTCATTGAGGCCCATGCGAAAGGAAACGGCAACAAAGGCAAAGCTAAGACCGATATCGCCATCTATGGTCAAGAGTCGAACTACACGACGTGGCGCTTAGCCCGGATGAACCTCGCGATCCGGGGGATCGACGGCCAAATCGCCCACGGCGACACCTTCCACAACGACCGCCATCCGGACCTCAAGGCCGATTTCATCCTGGCCAATCCGCCCTTCAATGTGAGCGACTGGCGCGGCGACCTTCTCAAGGCCGATAAACGCTGGAAATACGGCGTGCCGCCCACCGGGAATGCGAACTTTGCCTGGGTTCAGCATATGATTTATCATCTGGCGCCGAACGGACTTGCGGGTTTTGTCCTTGCCAACGGCTCGATGTCCTCAAACCAATCCGGCGAAGGGGAGATCCGAAAGAACATCATCGAAGCCGACCTCGTGGATTGCATGGTCGCCCTGCCCGGCCAGCTATTCTATTCGACGCAGATCCCAGCCTGCCTTTGGTTTCTGGCAAGAGATAAGAAGAACGGACGTTTTCGCGACAGGCGAGGAGAAGTGCTGTTTCTCGATGTGCGCAAGCTCGGGCGCATGGCGGACCGTACTCACCGAGAGCTGACGGAGGAGGACATATCGCGCATTGCGGGCACTTATCACGCCTGGCGGGGCGAGAAAGGCGCGGGGAAGTACGAGGATGTCCCCGGATTCTGCAAGAGCGCTAAACTCGAAGAGATCCAAAAGCATGGCCATGTTCTCACGCCCGGCCGCTATGTCGGTGCGGAAGCTCAAGCGGACGACGGCGAGCCGTTTGATAATAAAATGAAGCGATTGACGTCTTTATTAGAGGAGCAGTTCGCCGAATCCGCCCGCCTCGAAAAAAAGATCCGGAAAAACCTGAAGGAGCTTGGATTTGGGAAAGGATAACCGAGTATCGGAGAGGAGCCTTGTTCCAGTGGAGCGCATCGAGCAAGCGATCCTGGTCATTCGTGGGCACAAGGTGCTTCTGGATGCCGATCTGGCAGTCCTTTACGGTGTCGAGACCAAGGCGCTCAATCGAGCCGTGAAGCGCAACGTCGAGCGCTTCCCCGCCGATTTCATGTTCCAGTTCACGGAAGAAGAAGCAGCGGCTTTGAAGCGCCATTATGGCGCCTCAAACAGGGGCGACGGGAGTGTTTTGAGGTCACAGTTTGGCACCTCAAACGGTCGCGGTGGTCGCCGCTATCTGCCCTACGCCTTCACCGAACAGGGCGTGGCGATGCTGTCGAGTGTCCTGCGCAGTCCCCGCGCGGTGCGAGTGAACATCGAAATCATGCGGGCGTTCGTGCGCCTGCGGCAGATGCTGCAGCAGAACGCCGATCTCGCCCGCAAGCTCGCTTCCCTCGAAAAGAAGTACGATGCACAATTTAAAGCTGTATTCGACGCCATCCGTCAACTCATGACCCCGTCGTCGAAGCCCAAGCGGCGCATCGGCTTTTCGAGAGAAGAGAAGAAATGAGAACCGAGCCGCTCTTAACCGCGCTACGAGGCCAGATTGCAGATGCGCACAAACTTGACGCCGAAATCGCCGCCAACCTGAAGGAGCTTGGATTTGGAAAAGGATAATCTTGTGAAGGCCGAAGTGGTCGCAAAATGCGACCACCTATCTCGCCGATTGGACCAGGCCATTGCCGCCAACCTCAAGAATCTCGGCTTTCCCCAGGAGGATGAATGCCGTCCAAAAGTCGCAGGCGCCTAATGCTCTTCAGAACGCCCACATCGCTTATTAAACGAATCCGAAGGATATTCGTCTACAGCCAATATCTATCGATTCTAAACGAGGGGACGGAGAAGTTGTGAAGACGGAGACAATATTCAGTCATACAAACAGACAACGGCAGTCTCAAAAAGCAAGGCTTAAATCCGGAGTCGCCGGCAATTTAAAGGAGCTGGTCTATGGCGGGTGAGGCGTTCGCTCTGCACACTCCTTCGACGGCACCTGCTCTTCCGCCGGATTGGATATGGCGACGGCTCGAATCAGTCTGTGAGGGCATCTTCGATTGCCCGCACTCGACACCTGTTCTTACCGAACGGGGGCCGTTTATTGCTCGATCTCAAGATATGCGCTCTGGCGTGTTTCGTCTTGAAGAGGCGGGGCGAGTGTCAGAAGCCACTTATGTCGAGAGAATCGCACGCGCAATTCCGAGATATGGTGATCTTCTCTACAGCCGAGAGGGAACGTATTTTGGGATCGCCGCAGAAGTCCCTCCAGGGATCAGCGTTTGCCTCGGTCAGCGGATGGTTCTTCTGCGGCCCGATACGTCAATCGCTAACTCACGATTTCTTCGGTATTGGCTCAATTCTCCGGCGATGGTCTTGCATATCCATGGATATCGGGACGGCACTGTAGCGGAGCGGCTGAATCTTCCGACGATTCGTGGGTTGCCTGTCGCATTACCGCCGCTCCCCGAACAACGTG